>JBCDDV010000021.1:0-11922 GCA_039180145.1 Cyanobacteria bacterium P01_G01_bin.49
AACATTGAGAATATGTTGATTATTGAGAATATTCCGAATAACTACTTGCTGATTTTCTAATAATACTGCTAATTTTACAGGCTGCGGATTTTTGACTTCTTTAGCTAAATTATCATTGATCAATTCTGCTCGCTCAGATGCTGTGAAATTCTCGATATTACCTACATTAAAAAGAAACTTGCCATCTAGCATCACTATCGCCTTTTCATTTGCTTGAGAAAAATTGTTTTGTGCTACACTTTGCTGAACATTGGTTAATAAACCCATAACTAATAAGGCATTTAACAACAGAATTATTACAGGACTTGGTATTATTATCTTTAACGTATTGATGATCTGTTTCATAATCAATAAAATTTATGTGTAAAAATTAATTTATCTAGAAAAATCATACGATTAAGACTGCCTAATTGCCTCAATATTTAAGAATTCGTAAGGTAGTTAGTAGCCTTGAATTTTATTTTTCTTTCACTTCACCATTCCTTGCTTTCTGAAGAACTAGAGTAACTTGTGTTAAGTTAGTCAGTAGATTTACAGACTTTTCGGCATAATAGCCATGACAAATATTCCCCCAAACCCTCCTCCAGACTCGCCTGAAAGCAGTTCGTCCCTATGGGAAAAACTGGCTAATTTTGTCAAGAAACCATCAACATTGATTGTTGGTGGGGTACTATTGTCCTTAGGAGTTGCCGTTTATGGGGGAGTGAATTATTTTGTCTATCAAAAGTTGTCCCCTCTGTTGTCAACGGAATTAAGTAAACTCTTGGAAAGAGAGGTTTTGGTAGGGGATGTTGAAAGTTTTGCCTTCAATTATATTCGCATAGGAACGACCTCTATTCCCACAACAGAAACTGATCCTGATCGGGCTAATATTGAGGAAATTATCGTTAGATTTAATCCTTTACCTATTCTAATTGGTCAACCATTAAGTATTAACGTGACCGTTGATAAGCCTAATCTTTATCTTGAACAAGATAAGCAAGGAGAGTGGGTGAAATTACCAGAGTTTGAAGAGGAAGGAGAACTTAATTTACCCATTGATATTAATGCTAATATTGAATTGAGTAATGCTGAAGTTTCTGTGCTTCCCAATGGGTTTGAGAAAGCAGTAGAAATATCCGCCACGGGAACAGCAGGCTATGGCTATCGATCAAATGATGATCAAGAAGTTCTCTATGATTTAAAGGTTAATCTTTTAAAAAGTGATATTGTCGCTCAGGGAACAACTAATATAAAAACCTGGAAAACTGAAGCACAATTGAGGATTGATCAATTAGCATTACCAGAATTAGTTGCTTTAATTCCTAATTTACCTGTCACTTTTAAAAGTGGGTTGATTAATAGTGATCTAAATGTTTCTTTGCCGTCTTTAGAAGGGATAGAAGGAACTCAAGGACAAGGTAATTTTGATATCTATAACGTTGAAGGAAGTATTCAACCTTTGAAGGTTCCTCTTAAGTTAAATTTAGGGGTTGATTTTGTTGGAAAAAATGTTCAATTTAAAGACACCCAAATTAGTTTAGGGGATGCTGTTACCCAAATTCAAGGATCAGTAAATTGGGAAGAAGGTTATAACGTTGATGTTGATCTCGAACCATTGGTTCTAACAAGCTTATTAAAAATAATTCCGACGAAATTACCTGTTGATCTTGGGGGAGAAATTCAAGGCAAAATCCGCTTAAGGGGAGAAATTAAAGATCCTATTGTCACAGGAACAATTAATAACACGAAACCCCTGTTAGTTGCTCAAACCCCAATTCAAGAATTTAAAACAGTCTTTCAGGCAAACTTGGATAAAATTGACCTTAAACAATTTCAAATTAAACCGACAGCAGGTGGAGAAATTGTTGCGGCAGGAAACATTGAAGCAGGTATCCTCAAAGCAATTCAAGAAGATAAAAAGATAGATTGGCAAAAAATGCCAGTTGCTTTAGGGTTTCAAGTGCAATTACCCAGTGAAAAATTAGTTGAACCTTATTACAAATCTCCTCAAAATGTTAGTTTAGGGCCTTTAACTGCTCAAGGCAAGATAGGAGGCAATTTAGGAGAACCTAAAGGGAAAATCGAATGGCGTGCGCCCAATGTGGTAACCATTTCCGGAAAAAGAGTTTCTGGCAAGGGAGAAGTTCTATTAACAGGTGACAAAGTTTTATTACGAGATACAACACTCAATTCTAATGGAGGAAATATTAGCTTAAAAGGGGTGGGAAATATTAAGCAAAAACAATGGCAAACCTTAGTAACAGCCGATCGTTTTTCTATTACTCCTCTTGTTCAGGTTGCTTGTTCTCTAATTACCTGTCCTGAAGCAATTTTAACTCAAACCATTATACTCAGTCGTGCCAATATTAATGTATCGGGAAAACTTGATGATTTTAGCCTAGAAAGTATTAATAGTCGGGGAAACCTTGCCTTAAATGTTGATCAAGGTGCGATCGCCCTGAATACGAATATCGCTAAAGGGAAAGCTACTGCAACAGCAAGGGTTTCAGGACTTGCTCTTGATCCCTATGTTCCTAACCTTTCTATCCCCGTACAAGTTGCCAGAACTAATATTAACCTGTCTACTCCTCTTAAAGATCTCATAGGAGAGGATGGAAAATTTAATATTAATCCCCTAAACCTGAACGGAAATGCCCGATTAACGGTTGCAGGGAGTCCCGTCAATGCTAACCTAGAACTAAGCAATGGTATCCTTAAAACCGTCGCTAATACTGGTCAAATCGCCCTTAATCCCTTCATTCCTAATTTGCCCGTACAATCAAGTTTAGTGAGGAGTAATGTGACCTTAACGGGAAATCTAAACCCTCTCATTGCTTCTTTAGGAAATACCCCAGATTTAAGCAGTTTTCAGGGTAATGCAGACATTGCCTTAGCTGTAGATGGCAGTCGTATTAATGCCACCGGAACGTTAAATGACGGGATGGTTCGGGGTGTAGCTGATATTTCCCAATTATCTCTCAACGATGTCGTTCCCAATTTACCCATTGCTGCACAGTTGGTAGGCGGAAACGTCACTGTTTCTAGTCAAGTGACTCCCCTATTATCTACCACTCCCAATCTTAGCAGCGCACAAGCCACCGTAGATTTACGACTAGCCACTGCCGAGGGAACAATCAACGCCCTAACTCGTTTACAAAATAATCAATGGAATACTAAAGTTACTGCCTCTGATCTTAATCCTTCCCTCATTTTAAGCCAGCTTGTCCCTGATGCCCCTCCAATCGAAATAAACGACTTAAACGCTCAAGCAACCCTTTCGGGCAGTCTAAATACCCTTTTTGAAAGTGGAAGTTTACCCATCCAAGCAAATAATATTGCCGTTACAGCAGATGGACAAACCTTGAATGCCAACGGAGATCTGCTTGTTTCTAACCTGCTAACTCAACCAGACGCACAGATTAACTTATCCGTCGATGCTAAGTCTAACCTGGATAGCTTACCCCTGACTCAATTACTGGCTGTTATCCCCGTTGATCGGCAGTTACTCCCCGAAGAATTACAATTAAGAGGAACCGGAGAATTTACAGGCAAATTAGTCGGACAAAACTTACTCACTGCCCCCACAATACCAGGCAATATCAGGCTTTTTGGAGATGTTGAACTCAGCAATTTTGCCTTTAACGATCGCACCTTTGAAACCCTGTTAACCGGAAAACTGAATGCCACTCTTGGCCAGGCGATCGCCCTTAACTTGCGAGGAACAGAAGATGTCATTGCTGCTTCTCTAGAACCCTGTACCCGTCAAGACTGTCCTGCACCTTATCTTCCTGCCTCCTTTGAATTACGTCAAATTGCAGGAGATAAACCCCCTATTATTGTCACAGGACAACGGAGGGGAGACGAATTAGTCGCCAAGATTGAGCAATTTCCCTTAGATATTTTTAAAATTGCCCCTGGGAAAGAATTTGGTATTCCTGGATTTATTTCAGGAGACGTAGAAACCGAAATTGTCATTAACCCTTTCACCTTAGAAGGAAGAGGCAAATTAACCATTGATAACCCCAGTGTTGGGTTGATTAAAGCGAAGCAAATTACGGCTGATGTCATTTATGAAGACAATCTTGCTCAGTTAAGAAATGCTACCCTAAGCCTAGGAGAAAGTTTATACGCCCTACAAGGTTCTCTAGATTTGAATTCCGGTGCTATTGACGGTAGATTAAACATTGATCAAGGTCGAGTTCAAGACCTACTAACTGCCCTAAAAGTCTCCAATGTAGAACGTCTCTTAGACATCTTACAAATTCAACCCATCGACTATGCCACAGCAGCCGATCTTCCGCCTCAGTCGGTAGGAGAGGACAGTCAAACCATTGCTGAAAAAGTCAACTTATTAGCCGTTATTGATCAAAAAATCCGAGAACTAGCCAAACAGCGAAAAGCAGGAGGGGTTCCTACAGAATTAGATATTCGAGGGTCATTTGATACAGAAGTTGCCCTCGGTGGCACAATTTATAATCCCCAGGTGAATGTAGAAGTCACTGGAAACAATTGGGAATGGCACCCTCAACCGTCATTTCCTAATATTATCGAACCCTTGGGGTTAGTGATTCGAGATCAAGAATTTATCCCCATCAGTCAATTGAAACTTAATGGAACTTTTGCTAATAATACGCTTACTATCAATCCTGCTAAAATTCAAATCAAAGATACTATTCTTGCTTTAGAAGGACAATTTTCACTGCAACAAATTGCCGCTAACTGGCAAGTCAACTATCTCTCTCTGGATACTATTAATAACTTCATTCAAGTTCCCCTAGATGCAAACGGGGCATTAAACGCATCAGGAACCATTAGCGGAAGTCCCTTTGATCCTCAGTTACAAGGACAATTTGCTTTAGTTGATGCTGGTTTCCAAGGAAAACCGCTTAACGAAACCGTTGCAGGACAATTTAGCTATCAAGATGCACGGTTTAAATTATTAACCAACGAATCCTCGATTGTCTACGCATCCATTGACATTCCCTTTCCTACCTATGCTGAAAACGATCAATTTGCCATTGATATTTCCTTAGAGACAGAAGCGTTAGAATTGGTCAGTGTCTTAACCCGTGAACAAGTGCTATTAACCAGTGGAGAAGGAGAAATTCGACTTCAAGCGAAGGGAAGACTTGATCTGTCTCAAGGTCTATTATTGTCGGATTTAGATGCTGGGGGAATGGTAACTTTAGATCAAACCGTTTTTGAAAGTGCTGCTTTACCCGAACCCTTAACAGTGAGTGGCAATATTGCCATTAATGATGAGGTAATTAATGTTCAGCAAATCCAAGGAACCTTTGCCGATAGTACCGTAAATATTGCCGGAATTTTACCCATATTCCAACCACAAACGAATCTTGAAAACCCCTTGACCGTTGCCATTGAAGAAGGACAAATTGATTTACAAGGATTATATCGTGGATTAGTTGATGGTCGAATAATGGTCACAGGGTCAGCTATTCAACCCGTTGTTGGCGGTGACGTTCGTCTGGCTAATGGAACTGTTTTATTACCCCCAATCACCTTGCCACAATATGAAGGAATTGTCGCTGCCGCCCCCGAAGGTTCTGGTCAATCACCCTTAACCTTAGAACAATGGACACAAACTCGCAAGCAAACTGCTGATAGTAACAAACCAAAAGTGTTTATTCCCAAGTTAGACGACTTGAATATTAGTTTGCGGGACTTGTCGGTTAGTGTATCACCGATCTTTAACTTTGAATTCGGGGGAGATGTCACCGTTAATGGCTTCCTCGATGATTTGAACGCCCTTGAACCAGAAGGAAGTATTGTGGTTTCTCAAGGCAATATTAATTTTCTTGAGACCCGATTTTTAATAGAACGTCGTCATCTCAATCAAATTGTCTTTAGTCCCCAACAAGGATTATTCAACCCCGCTTTAGATCTTCAACTTAGAACAATTGTTTCAGAAGTTTCTGATCGGGCTAGACAATTTCGTGCGGCAGAAACGACGGAAATTCCTGATGATAGTCTCAATAAAGTACAACGGGTAGATATTAATTTAGCCCTTAATGGTTCCCTTTCTCAGTTGATACCTAGTCTAGGTAAAGATGAATCTCAAGCCTGTCAAATACAAGATCCCCTCAAACCAATTAATACTTCTGCGGAATTAACTAACGAAGACTTAGAAAAAGTTGCTAATTGTCTGCAAATTTTAGCCGCAAAAGGGCCAGGAACAAGTGATCAACAATTATTAAGTAATCCGGTAGTTAAATTGACCAGTAGTCCCCCTCGAAGTCAAGGACAAATTGTCAGTTTATTGGGCGAACAATTATTTGTTTTGGCAGAAGCGTTGCAAGGTCAAAGTACAGAACAATTAATTCAGTTTGGTATTGTTCAATTAGCCTTACCAATGGTTTTCCAAAATATAGTTTATAACGTAGAAACTACCGTTAGCGATACAATTGGCAGTACAGATTTTCGGATTGTCCCCTTTTTAGAGGCTATTTACGAAGTAGAAGATCAAGGGTTTGTTCGTTTGTCCTATGATTACGGCTTTAATGAGTTTCGAGTGAAATATGAAAAACGCTTTTAAAGGCTTAGTTAACCTGAGTTCGGCATAAGAAAATCTAGTAGAAAGTCGGGAATAGGGAGAAGTGAAGATGTAAGAAAGGAGATGTGAGGAAGCAATGGAATTAGGGGAAGACAATGAACAATCAACAATCAACAATCAACGAAACTCCCCAATTCCTTAAACCGAACTGAGGTTTAGATTACTTGTTTAAAATAGCAGTAATTTCAGGGTTTTGCAGAAGTTTCTGGGCTTCTGCAATTAGTTTATCTCCCCAAAGATTTTTCTTGAGATGCTCTACATTAGCCCAGCTTTTATCTAAGGTTAGGGCCTGTTGTGCCATTTCTAGGCTTTTTTCTCTGTCTCCTTGGCTATAGAGAACAACAGCCATTGCTAATTTTGGTTCGGCTAAATTGGCATTAATTTCTGTGGCTTTTTCCCACAATTTTAAAGCGGCTTCAACTTCCCCTTTCTCGTAAGCAATGTAGGCAATATTAATAATAGCAGGAATCTGATTTTTATCTTTTTCTACTGCTAATTGATAATCAGCTAAAGCTTTGCTGTCGTCTCCCTGTTTCTGATAAATCACCCCACGATGAAAGTACATTTCTGCCTGATTAGGGTGAAGGGCGATCGCCTGATTAATATCTTTCAAAGCAAGTTCATATTCTTGATTATCAGCACGTATTGCCCCCCGCTTCAGATAGGGATCGGAATAGTCAGGACGACGGTTAATCACTAGGGTAAAATCATCAATAGCTTGGGAATAATTTTGCAAAGCTGCATAAACTAAACCGCGCTGATAATGGACAGTGGCATCTTCAAAAATATTCAGTTTGAGAGCTTGCGTAAAATCATCAATGGCTTTTTGATTCGCTTTGAGAGATTGATGAGTTAAACCTCGACGATAGTAGGCTTGAGGATGCTCAGAGTTGAGTTCAAGAGAACGGTTAAAATCTGCTAGTGCGCTTTGATAATCTCTTAAGTTATGAGCAACAATTCCTCGATAAAAATAGAGGTTAGCATTATCGGGATCTTGTTTAATTTCTTGGGTGTAATAAGTTTGCATTTCTTTTTGTTTTTCCCGAAGCTCTTGAGTAACGTTGGTGGCTTCCTCAAATTGGTTAATCCCTTGAGCTTCTAGTGTTTTGCTCATTTGAATATCTTCTTCGGCTCCTTTTTTATCACCTAATCTTCCTCTCGAAAACCCTCGCCATGTATAATTGATGGGATTATTGGGATTTTCTTCAATTTTTGCAGTGTAAAGTTTGATGGCTTGATTAAGATCCTCTTTGCCTTTGGCCTCATCTTGGTTATCAAAGTAGATAAAACCCCTCAATCGATAAGCATCAGCATAGTCGGGGTTTAGTTCTATCGCCTCGCTAAGGTCGGCGATCGCTTGAGATTGATCCTCAGCAAAATAATTAATGAATCCCCTATTAAAGTAATGTTCGGCATTATCAGGCTCTAGTTCAATTACCTTAGTTGCATCGGCGAGTGCCTTATCCCATTCTTTCAACTGTGAATAGACAGTCCCCCTCAATTGATAAGTATTAATCAAATTTTCTGGCTGAAGTTGAGCCGAATTTTGCAATACTTTATCAAAATCAGCGATCGCATTTTGGTAATCTCCCATCCGAGTGAGAATAGTACCTCTAACTTGATAGAAAAGTGGATAGTCAGGATCAAGTTTAATGGCACTATTTGCGTCTTGAAGGGCAGCTTGTATATTGAATCCTCCTATTAACCGAGCGTTAGCCCTGAACAAATAACCATTGCTCAGATTGGGTTGCAGTTCAATGGCTCTAGTGGCATCAGCGATCGTCCCGTCATAATCTTGCCAATTGAAGCGCTGATAGCTCCTGTTTAGGTAAGTTAGCGCGTTGGGTTTGAGTTGAATCGCTCTTGCATAGGCTTCTTCTGCTTCGGGATGTCGCTCTAAATAATCTAGAATTGACCCCCGCAAAGCGTAGGATTTGGGTTCTTCAGATTGCAATTGAATTGCTTCATCTATAGCAACCAAGGCCTCTGAATATTTTTTTAAAGACAATAAAACCTGTGCCTGCCAATACCACCCTAGAGAGAATTCTGGTTCAACTTCCGTGGCTTTTTCAAAGGCAGCGAGAGCTTCTGCATCTTGAGAAATTTCTTCACTGTATAAGGCTCGTCCTTTCGCGTAATAAGCTTGATAAAGTTGAGGATTGCGCTTAATCGCTTGATCATAGGCTTCTAGAGCTTTTTCGTTTTGATCCAGACTCGTTTGAAATCTACCGTAGTTAAACCATTCAACGGCACTGGATGACTTTGTGGGGGGTTTTTGGGTAAATAAACTTTCGAGGATTTGGTTAATCTGCTCATTAGATAAGGGTTGGGGCGCATTAGCTTCCACCTTAAACCATTGGGAGTTAATATTAGCTTTCTCTAATTGTCCTAAAAAGGTTCTAATGGGAACCCCTAAACTATTACCAAAATAAAGTACCTCTTCAGCTTGCTCTCCGGAGCGGATTTCTTCATGTTCTGCTCCCGCATTAATACCAATAACCCGCCCTTGTTGATCCAAGACTGCCCCGCCGCTCATTCCTGGTAGAGATAAGGCACTGTATACTAATTCTAGTCCTTGAGTCAGGGAATACTGGTCTTTTGTCGATTGCAGATTTAGGGTTTGGGGATAGGCTGTCCCAGTGGTAAACTTACGAGTCGGCTTACCCGATTTCACTATCGGAAATCCAGAGACGAAAACAAGAGGATCGACAATATCTAAGGTGCTACCTTTTTGTTTAAACTGTCCTAAGGGATAGTCAGCTAAGGTGGCTACTTGATAAGTTTCGGCACTGGTAAACTCAACGACTCCAATATCTACTCCCTCAAAGGTTTTGATCCCTTCTTGGTTAACCTGATGGGATTTGCCGTCGGGGGTGATAATCTTAAATTCTGTCAGTCCTTCAACCACATGACGGGCTGTTAGGACATAATAGGTTTGTTGGTTGCGTCCAATAATTACCCCAGAACCATCAAAGTCTGTTGGAGTGTCAATTCTGACACTGATTTTCGCAGCAATTTGATTAACTTGTCGGGGAATATTGCTCTGTTGCCCTTGGTCATTATAGAGTTGAGCGAGAAAGGCTACCTGTTCAATCGGTATGGCAAAATTTGCTTGTTCAATCTGTTGCAGCAGATTAGCATCAGGACTGGTGCCATCTTGATAGTTGTAAGCATCGCTTAAAATGGCGTTCCCTTTACCAATAATCCCGATTAATTCTCCTTGTTCATTTAATAAGACTCCCCCGCTCATGCCTTGTTCTGTGGGGTTGCTAAAGCCGATTTGATAGCCACCTGTAATGGGTTTAGAGGTAATTAGAGAAATATTTCCTTCGCTAATGCTAATTTCAGAACTATCGTAGGGAAATCCAGCGGCGAGAACGGGTTGATCTGGTTTCAAAGAATCAGATGAAGCGAAAGTCGCTAAAGTATAGTTGTTGGGTGAGTCAAATTGCAGTAGGGCTAAATCATTACCTGTGAGAGCATCTTCGGCAGTTTGTAGGGTAGCTTCATGAACCGTGCCGTCAGGGGTTTGGATGCGATAAGATTGCGCTCTTTTAACCACATGAGCGTTGGTGATGACGGTGTAAGTTTGTCCATTTTTGGCGATTAGCACCCCTGAACCACTCGTATCTCCTACCTGAACTCTGACAGTGATATTTTGAGCCGTTTTTTTGAGGTTTTCGGGGGTTTGTGGCTGTGCTTGGGCAAAGAGTTGATGCGGAGAGAAAAAGGAACGATTGGTCAGAGCATAGGCATTAAAAATGATTAATAAGCTGCCTACACTGGTGGCGATTAGAAGATAATGGCGTTTTTTGAGCATCATTTAGTTTAAAAACCAAACATAAAAGTATTTATAGATTCATCCTACAAATTTTTTGAGTTTGAGAGCTAACAAGTGAGAAAAATTTCCTTAATTGCTTCTACAATTACTCTAAGTTGAGAAATTTCTCATTTTTGGCATCGACAATCAAGATCATGCTCTCACTAGACTTCTTGCAGAAGTAGGCAAGAGGCCAAAGGTCTAATCTACAATCTCCAATTGTTTGAGGCAAGAGGCAACAACGTTCATTTTTTACTGATAGTATATATATTCAAAGTTACTTAATATGAAAGCAAAAAAGGCTTTCGTAACAGTTCTTACTATAAAGCCGTTTATTTATGTTCGACTACTTAAGAGTTATTGGTATCTTTATTTGCCAACAACTTTAGGATATCAACAATTTCCCCTTGCCGTCTGCTAAGTTGTCCTTGACGTTCGTCTAAATCTTCAATAACTCTATAAATTCGAGATTGCGACTGTGTTAAGTCTTCCATCAAACGATACAGTCTTCCTCGATCTTTTTGGTACTCAGTAGCATTAGCAAATAAAGCTTCAATAGCGCGGGCATTAGAGTCAACTCGTTTACCAATAGACTCAATAGTACGGGCATTAGATTCTACCAAAGCTTCTATACGATCTAAGCGGTTAGTATCTGAATTAGTCATGATTTAATTATTTGAAGTAAAATTGAGGCGAACTTATTGACTTTATTGAGTTTTTTGCTATCTAAAATTATAGCAAAACACAGAGCTTGTTGCCAGTGATCAATCAAGATAAAACAGATTTCTTCAAGTTTCTATCTTGATTAAGTTCATGAAGATAATTGACTTTCTAAGGATTAAAAATGGCTTCAATATTACGTCATGATAAATATCTTCATTGGCTGTCTGGCAGGACAATAATTTGAAGTTCTTCCCCTGCGAAGATAAACACAATATTAGATAAAATACAAAAGCGGAGGTGAGACTATCCCAATCCTAAATCGGGAAATCTACTCTATCGTAGATATCTGCAAGAAGCATTTCTAAGGGGACAGACGTTAATGATAGGATAGTATCTTTTCCCTCGTAATCAGACAATAACCAACGCCCCGATTGCGTTTTACTAAATTGCTCAATATGTGGCGTGTATTGCTCAATTAAAATATATTCTCGTAAACTGGGAATTGTCCGATAAGCAGCAAACTGTTCCCCTCGATCATAAGCTTCAGTTGAGCGAGATAAGACCTCAACAATGAGCAAGGGATTGGTTATTTTATCCTTACGTCCTTCTTCTAATTGTAATTTCCCTTGGATGAGCATAATATCAGGATAGGTGTAAGTTTTTTTATGAGGAATCCAAAGACGTTGATCGATAAAAAAGACATCATAAGTTTGACCCTTCAAAGCAACATTTAAACTTGCATAAAAATTGCCAGTAATTCGATTATGATTGAGAGTTTCACCAGGCATTAAGATGATTTTTCCATTCTTATATTCATGACTTTCTTGAGCCTGAATCTCGAAGTCTAAATATTCTTGAGAAGTGTCAGTTTCTTGTTTTTCTAAGG
>JBCDDV010000022.1:0-11864 GCA_039180145.1 Cyanobacteria bacterium P01_G01_bin.49
ATCGCAGATTTGAAAAAAGCTGCCGAATTATTTGAAGCACAAGGTAACAACGATAACGCACAACATGCCCTAGATACTTTAGAGGAACTGCAAGCAGAAAACACTCCTTAAAACTCGATTTTCTCAAAAAAAAAGCCCACTTTGAGCAGGCTAAGTCAAAAAAACAATGTCTCGAGCCACAGCTTTGAAAACTGTGGCTTTTTATTACCAGCCTTTGTCAGCTTGCGCTAAGACATAAGCCGACACATCTTCAATTTGTTGAGAAGATAAACGTCCACCAAACGCAGGCATCGCCATTTTTCCTTTAGTGACTTGAGTGATAATAGCGGCAGCGTCATACATTCCGTACTTCTCCAAATCTGCTTTTTTCAAGGTTTTCGCTGCATTAACAACGTTTTTTCCGCCCATATGACAAGAAGCACAGTTAGCACTGAAAACAGCCGCACCTGCCCCAGGGTCTCCATCAGCCAAGGCCGGAAGCGTTAAGCTGACCCAGAGGAAAGTGAAAATGAGTAAAATTAGAGATAATAGTCTTTGCACAGTGTTCTCCTTAGATTCAATTCTCGATCTGTTATTTATCTTCCCCATAAGCCTTGTTACCGTCAAAAGACAAGGTGTCAAACTTCCTAGTTTGTCAAAGTTCGCAGTTACTGCCTTAGCAGAAATTATTCAGATTGTCCAAAGACAAGTTGTAAAACTGCTCAGTTAGTTTTATACTAGTATTAGTAACAAAATTAGTCATTCAATCTTTTTTGTATTAGAGCATTTGTAGGACAAAATCAATATGTCAAAAAAATTAGGTTTACTTATTGCTGCTATCGCACTAGTCGTTTCTAGCTTCTTCGTTGCTGTAAACCCGGCTGCAGCAGAAACCTATGAAGTGAAAATGGGAAGCGACTCTGGGATGTTGGCTTTTGAACCCAAAACCTTGGAAATTAGCTCAGGAGATACGGTTAAGTGGGTCAATAACAAATTAGCTCCTCATAATGTCGTGGTTGAAGACTCAACTAAGCTTTCCCACAAAGGGCTTGTTTTTTCTCCTGGAGAGTCTTTTGAAAGTACCTTCAACGAGCCTGGTGAATATACTTACTATTGTGAACCCCATCGTGGTGCTGGCATGGTTGGTAAAGTTGTTGTGAAGTAGTCATCATTTCAGTTATCTCCAAATTACTGGAATTTAAAGGCCCATGAATTAGGTTCGTGGGCAATTTTATTTTTAGTAGCATTATTTCTATTAAGCTTCTGGAAATATAGACTTAATATTAGAGGAGGAAAGAACTATATCATCACACTTTCCCCCTACTCTTTTTTCCCGTTATTATGTTTTTTAAAGGATCATATAAATCGTTATTGATTGATAACGGGAGTTTGCTAGAAAAATGGCTTAACTTTATCCTTCAGGTTTAGGTTGTGTCTGAGCTAGTTGCATCGAACGCACTAGATTATCTAGAGCATACTCTAAATGAAGACCTGCATCAACAGCAACCCATCCCTGTTCTGTGAGATGTCGCCATTCAAAGTGTAAATGAGGCCCCGTAGAATATCCTGTATTGCCAACCCGTCCAATGACAGCACCTTGTTCAACTTGTTCTCCAGGCTGGACATAGATCTCTGATAAGTGGGCATAAAGAGACTCTTGAGAGCCTTCTAAATGGCGTAATACCACCGTCAATCCATAGCCTCCTAACCAGTCAGCATTGGCTACTTCACCGGCATAAGATGCCACAACTGGTGTCCCTAAAGGCGCACCTATATCCGTTCCATTATGCATTTTATTTGTCCCAGAAATGGGATGAGTCCGCCAACCAAACGCCGATGTAATGCTAGCTACCACAGGTAAGGGGAAAATTAGATCTGTGGGATTCTTTGCACCATCTTTTGGGACGGATATCGAAGCTGATCGATTGTAACGGGGTAGGGGTTCTAAGGCCAGGGATAATCCTTGTCGAGCAATGGGTTGCAAGCTCACTATCTGTTCTTGGGAAACCGAACGGTTTTTTAATTTAATGGGCTGCACTCGAGGAACAGAATTCGCCGATTTAGTAATAGAGTTTGAAGATTGGGTTTGACGACTGGCTAAGGTGACACGACGAGGTGCTGAGGGTTTGGTCTGAGCAGTTACTCCACAACTTCCCTGGGATAATTGACCGTTTTGGGCAACAGTTTGACATCCTGTTGAACGTTCTGTTAGTACAACTGAGCTAGGTGGAGTTACCCGTTGACTAGGAGCATTACCATAGGAATTTGTATCTATATAGCTATTTTTACCCTGAATTGTTACTGAAGGGGAGAGTTCAATTGTTTGGGGTTGAGAGATAACTGGGGACTTCTCTGCTTTGGAAGTGGCAGGATTTAATACTTTAGGTGCCGATAATTTAACTTTCGGTGATGCTGCTTCTTGAGTCCGAGAAATAGAAGGTTTCGGTTCAAACTTAGGCTCACTTGGTTTTAAGGGAGTTGCTCTTAAAACAGGTTTCGTTTGAGCTTCACGGCGGGGAGCAACACGGGGGGAAGATTTCGGGATTTTGACTGGAGTAGGGGAAATCGGTTCGGGTTGAACAGAAGGGGTAGGACTATCAGGAATAATTAAAGTATCCGTGGAGGCGATCGCTTGTGTCCACCCTAACCCACTACTGAGAATACCAAGTCCTCCCAGAAAACTAAGGCCCTGTTTCAACCAAACAGAGGATTTGGCGGGTTTAGGGTAATTTGAACTCAAAGATGATTGTTGTTTCATTTCCTTCTCACTTCTCACGAGTTACAACTTCTTAAGGCATGATAACGAATTATGGAACAAATCACTTAGATAATTTATCATGGTTAGTTTAAGAAGGTGATCAAAATCACGTCCAATTGGGGATTCTATGTTAAAACAAATCCTTTAAGTTTTAGCAAATAGAACGTGTTTGCCGTTGACCAGAGCATTGACTAACAAAGGCTCTATTCTGGAAAGTTTTAATCGATTATCAAAAATCATCAGGAATAACCCATTGAGGAGGCTGAGTTAACTTTTTTCGTCTTGCTTCTTCTGCCATTTCCAACATTGTTGTCAAAGAAGTTTCTTGAATGAATTGTGACGCTTCTTGAGCGTGTTCGAGATGGGGGCATTTTTCACCCAAAACACAACCATTGACACAATCAATTTGACAGTTAACTGAATTTTCCATTATTACTTACAGATCTTGATGACTAAATTTCAATTTAAAGTTAGTCATTATCCTAACTCAAGCACGAACAAATCGTTAGGAACAGATTGGTATATAAAGAGAGATAGCGCATTTGGTTGCCCAATTTGATCCAACCCCACAAAATTTGCAGCATTCCTGTCAGAATAGTGGTAGCAAAAAGGTATTGTAAGCCATACTCAGGATAATCTTAACGAGGGTTGTCATTAGTAAAGCCGTTGCCCCCGTTGCTGCCGAAATCATCCCAGAACGACCCCAGTAATGCCGTAATAATCGCAATACAAAAAGAAGCGTATAAACCTACTTTAGGATCAACACCAGCAATAATAGAGAATGCGATCGCTTCAGGAATTAGAGCTAAGGCAACCACCGCTCCTGCTAATAAATCATTTTATGGGGAATTTTGAAGACCTTCTATTTTTTTGAAATCTAGCAGTTTTGTTTCAGTTGTAAAATGAACATCTTAATAGTAGGGAAGAAGGAATACCGCAATTTTTGGTCGACAAAACCCGATGCTCCCATTCTTTTTCTCTAACATTCTCGATTTTATCCCTGGCTAGCTTCACCTCAAGGGCTTCACTGAGCAACACCTTGTGAGATAGGATAGGTAAAATCTGGGATCACCTAATTTTGACAAGTTTATGATGTTTTTCAAATCCTACTTATCTCGACTTCTAGCCATTATTTTAGTGGCAGTCATTTCTCTAACAGGTTGTGGTGAAAGCTCTGCTGGACTGACTGGGGATTATACTCAAGATACCTTGACAGTTATTGAAACTTTAACCACTGCTATTAATTTGCCTAATGATGCTGACAACAAAAGCAATATTCAATCTTTAGCAAAAGAGCAAATTAATGATTATATTTCTCGCTATCGACGTAATGATAAGTCAGGAGGACTCCGCTCATTTACCACTATGCAAACGGCGTTAAATTCCCTAGCAGGTTACTACACCGCTTATGGTAGCCGTCCTATTCCTGAAAAATTGAAAACGCGCTTGAAGCAAGAGTTTAAACAAGCACAAATTGCCATTAAACGGGGCATCTAGCTTTTGATAATAGCAATAAAAGGTTTGAATACTCAAACCTTTTATTATTGACTATGAACTTAACAGCAAGGGGTAAGTTTTCAAAAGTTTGTCGAAAAACTCACCCAATGCTTTTTACTTGATGAAATAGTACTCTTGTCACTAAATTCTGAAAATTCCTAAAAATGCCCTAATTTACCACATACCAGGAACTGGTTCTGGTTCTGGTGCCGGTGGAGGCGGGGTATTCGGTTCTAACGGTGGTAGATTGGTATCAGGACGATCCCAATCAATGTCTGTTCGGTTAACTAGGGGAACTTCTCGAAGATCCAAGCGGGATATCCACCGAGGTAGTGCAAGGTCGAATAAGACTCTATATTTATCGACATCGTCGCTAATAATCACCCATTCGCCATCAACTTCTTTGAGAATGACATCAGAACCAGCAACTAGGGTTGGCCACATATGAGGAAGTTGGGTGGTTACTTTGTAAACATCCCGTTCACCAGTGGTAAAACCTACGTCGTAGGTCATGTTGATATGTGGGGGGGAAATAATTTGTACTTGAGCAACATCCCCAGTTACTCCTCGAATGCGGCCGATGGCATAATCCTCGAATTTGAATTTTAGCCAATCTTCCTTATAGATTTCGATGGGGTCTTCAAGAACATGACCCCGCAGTTGACTGATAAGTATCTCGTCGTGATTGGGCTTAGCTTCAGCCGGAAATACTGAACACAGTGACAAGCCTAAGGCTAATCCCAACAATTTATGTGATCGCTTAATCAACACTTTCTCCTCACTTTGATGAAATTGTGATTAGACACTTATTAGGGTAATTTAGTTCCCAAAATTTTGCCATTATTTTGAATAATTATTAAGTAAAACCGCTTACTTATTCATTGAGACCATCGTCAATCTTAAGAAAGAAAAAAGTTTTTAGGGAGCAGGGTCAGAATAAGATATGATTTTGGGCTAAGATTTTGTATCTTCAGTTTTACTGGTACTTTTACTGGTAGTTGTCCGTTTTTTGTTTGTTTTTTTCGTAGTAGACTTGCGGGTTGTTTTCTTCTTTGTTGACGCTTTAGCTGCCAATAATTCTAACGCCTTTTCTAAAGAAATATTCTCGGCCGTTTCTCCTTCAGGTAACCCTGCATTGACCTTGCCATGTTTCACATAGATACCATAAGGCCCCTCATAAATATTCACAGGTTCCTTATCATCGGGATGAACCCCCAATTCCCGTAACGGTTTTTTGGTTCCCCGACCTCCCCCTCGTCCCCGTTTGGGTTGGGCCAATAATTCTAGGGCCCTTTCTAAATCAACCGTTAAGACATCATCTTCTTTTTTGAGAGAACGATAATCTTTGCCTTCTTTTCCTTGATCATGCACGACATAGGGGCCAAACCTGCCTAACCCTGCTTTGACCTTAGCCCCCGTGTCAGGGTGATTTCCAAGTAAACGTGGTAAGGATAATAACCCAACTTCCATATCTAAGGTGACATCTTCGGTGTTGGTTCCCTTTGGTAAAGAAGCGCGTTTGGGTTTTTTATTGTCTTCTGTTGCTTCCCCTAATTGAACATAAGGGCCATAACTGCCGATCAAAAGATAGATAGCTTCTCCTGTTTCAGGATGTAACCCGACCTTTTGGGGCCCTTCAGTTTTCTGACGTAAGATTGTAGCAACCTGTTCTGGGGTCAAATCTGCCGGAGTCAGATCAGCCGGAACAGACGCAGTAATTGTTTCTTCTTCCTGTTTAACTTCTAAATAGGGGCCGAACTTACCAATTTTTACGGTTGCGTCTAGATTTTCTAAATTAACCGCTTTAGCAACTCCTGGATCAATCTGATCGACACGAACTTTAACTTGAGTATCTAACCCTTCTTCTCCCAAATAGAATTTTTGGAGATAAGGCAGCCATTTCGCTTCTCCTGTGGCGATTTCATCCAAGGTTTGTTCCATTTTTGAGGTAAATTTTGTATCTACCAAATCAGGAAAATGGGTTTCTAGCAAACTCACCACGGCAAAGGCCGTAAACGTGGGAACTAAGGCCTTACTCCGCATTTGAGAGTAACCCCGATCAATAATTGTCCCGATAATACTGGCGTAGGTACTAGGACGGCCTACCCCTTCACTTTCTAGGGTTTTGACTAAGGATGCTTCTGTATAACGGGCCGGAGGTTGGGTTTCGTGACCTAAAACATCTAATTGTTGACAGTCAGGATGATCTCCTTCTTTTAAAGGGGGTAAAATTACTTCTTGATTATCTAAAGCAGCTTCAGGATCGTCAGACCCTTCCACATAAGCGCGGAAAAAGCCAGGAAAATCAATCCGTTTACCCGACGATCTAAACCCGGCATCTTCAACCTCTAGATGGACTGAAATTTGGGTTAATTGGGCATTAGCCATCTGACAGGCAACGGTACGTTTCCAAATCAGGTCATAAAGGGAGAATTCTTGACTCGATAACCCGGTTTCTTGGGGAGTCCGGAAGTGATTTCCCGCAGGACGGATCGCTTCGTGGGCCTCTTGGGCCCCTTTACTTTTAGTCGTATATTGACGGGGTTTAGGGCTTAAATATTCTTTGCCGTACTTTTGTTCAACACAGTTTCTGGCCGCCGTAATCGCTTCATTGGACAGGTGGACGGAGTCTGTCCGCATATAGGTGATATAGCCTTCTTCATAAAGTTTCTGGGCGATCCGCATGGTATCCCGCGCTGAGATGCCTAATTTACGGTTCGATTCTTGTTGCAGGGTTGAGGTGGTGAATGGAGGAGAGGGTTTGCGGGTGCTTGGTTTCTCTTCTGTTTTAGTAACTGTCCAGGGTTTCCCGTCTAATCTTTCTTTGAGGGTATTAGCCTCCTCTTCATTCAGCAATACCACATCGCGACCTTGGGTGATTTTTCCCGTATTGGGGTCAAAATCACTGCCTGTAGCAATTTTTTTGCCAGCTAAAGTGATTAATTTGGCCTCAAAGGGACTTTTTTCTTGTTCTAATAAAGCTTTAAGATCCCAATATCCCCCTGATTGGAAAGCACGGCGTTCTTGTTCCCGTTGCACTAACAATCGTACAGCTACTGATTGTACCCGTCCAGCAGATAATCCCCAAGCAATCTTTTTCCAGAGTAAGGGAGAAAGGGTATAGCCATATAAACGGTCTAAAATGCGTCGAGTTTCTTGAGCATGAACTAAATTTTCATTAATTTCGCGACAGTTTTTTAAGGCTTTTTGAATAGCATCACGGGTAATTTCATGAAACACCATCCGCTTGATAGGAACTTTTGGCTTTAATAACTGAAACAAGTGCCAACTAATGCTTTCCCCTTCTCTATCTTCGTCAGTTGCTAAAATCAGTTCATCTACGTTTTTTAAAGCTGATTTTAATCCTTGAACAACCTTTTTTTTGCCCTTGGGAACAACATAGATGGGTTCAAATCCATTTTCTACATTGACCCCTAGATTAGCCCAGTCTTTATCCTTATAGGATGGGGGAATTTCTTCTGCTGAGGCAGGAAGATCGCGAACATGGCCCATTGATGCCTCTACTTGGTATCCTTGAGGCAGATAATTTCTAATAGTACGGGCTTTTGTGGGTGATTCAACAATAACAAGGGTTGACATAATCGTTCAAAATAATCAGGCAGTATTTAGCAGATGAACCGTGATTAAGGTAGTGGGTCTAATCTTAGCGTATCAATTTTAAGATCCTCACCGCCGAAAGTTAAGTTATAAGGGAGATCTCGTATCAAAGATAGTCTCTAATATTGACTTAGCCTCGCTATTAATTGCCATAACAATTTAACAGGATTTTTCTTGCAACATTTTTAGCTAGAAACTTTTAGTGCGTTTGCTTACTCTTCCTATCAGGTAACTTAACACGAGGTTTCTTGAAGAGATCTTTAATTTAAGGAGAATTTTGGGAATTGACTAGATTCTTAAAATCTCAACAGTTTTTAGGGACAGTGATTATTTTGAGAATAATGGTTAAGGATTAAAGATCAGAAACTGACTAGCTACCATAACCTCCCAAAAGCAGTGATTAAAATGTCAATTAGCGATCGCAGACATTTCAGACATTATTAATTGCAGGGCAATTTCATCATTTATCTACTTTACACGCTACCTTTTTTTAATTCTATCGAACTCACGTTTTTCAGATCAGAATTAGGGTAAGAAAATCCTGTCAAAACTTGTTCCAACACAGGAATTAACTGATTAACCTGTTTGAGACGAATTAAACCATCCCAAATGGGTTCACATTTTTTCCAAGCACCCGCATAAATAAGATGACGTAAACGATCATTCCAATAGGATTTTGTCCAGGCACCTTTTAGGATAGAATTCCAACGATAAAAGTCTTGATAAGCTTGCCAATAACCTGATTCTAAGGCTTCAATACTCAATTTTGCTGGTTGATAAACGACATGACGAGTATCATATAAATCCCAATTATGACTAATAATTCGATTTTGGGATACCATTCTGTCATAAAGTGGTGTCCCTGGATAGGGCGTTAAAATGTGGAAGGTTGCTGTTTCAATGCCTTGAGAAATTGCCCAATCTACAGTACGACTAAATACAGTTTCATCGTCACTATCCATACCAAATACAAAACTAGCATTTACCATGACACCATGATCGTGAAGTCGTTTAATAGCCAAGGAATAATCACGATTTAGATTATGATATTTATGTTGTTCTTTGAGATTATTAAAATCTAAGGTTTCAAACCCCACGAATAAACTTCTTAATCCACAATCAACGGCTTTTTCTAAAAGTCCTGGTTTCAAAATTGATTGCACTGTTGCTGCTGCTTGCCAAACTCTTCCCATACCTTTCATTCCCTCAAATAATGCTTCTGCAAAGGGTTCGTTACCAAATAAATGGTCATCTAAAAAGTATAAATGTTTGCCAGGTAATCGGTTGATTTCTGTTAAAGCATCATCAACCTTTTGAGTATAAAATGATTTTCCAGGTTGATAAAAGGCATCTTTATAACAAAAATCACAGTGATGAGGACAGCCACGAGATACAACAATAGAGTTAGGCACTAAATATAAATGTCGCTTAATCAAATCTCGACGAACCGGAGGAACTCCTTCTAAAGAACGATGTTTAGATTGATAAACTTTTTGGGCATTTCCTCTTTTAAAATCCTCTAAAAATTGCGGCCAAGTATCTTCTCCTGGCCCTAAAAAAATTGTATCTGCATGATTCGCTGCTTCATCAGGTAAGGCTGTAACATGCAAACCGCCTAAGACCACATAAGACCCTTTTTGACGATAATGATCCGCTAATTGATAAGCACGATAAGCAGAGGTAATATATACTTGAATTACCACTAAATCGGGGTGATCATTTAAGTTCAAAATTTCGACATGTTCATCTTGTAAGTCAATTTCATCAAACTCATCAAAAAAAGCAGCAATTGACGCTAAACCAAGCGGGGGAAATAAATGATATTTAATGGGTCGCCAAAAAGGACTAAGTGCTTCGGTTAAAGCGGGTAAAATCATTTTGACCTTCATGCCTTTTTGACTCCATAGTGAAACTACTTATATTCTAAAGACAGAAAAGTCAGCACTCTTGAAACGTTAATTATCTTTTTAAAACGTTAATTATCTTTAGAAAAATCAAGGATATTTTACTAATCTCGAAGAATTATGCTAGGAATTAAAACAGAGGTTTCCCATTTTTATCTAAATAATTTTGTTGTATTAAAAAAGCTTTAAAAGCTGTAGGAAAGTCAGGATATTTGTTAACAAAATTCCCCTGCTGATCATAAGTATCTAATCCCCAATCTGAGGTTTTTATCATAATTAGACAACATGAACGTCCAACCCTCTTCATATTCGTCTAAGAGAATTGTCTGAGTAACATAACCTGCTGATAATCCATTAATATCGTAATTTCGTTTTTGCAGTTCTTTAATAGTTTCGTACATTTGTTGCAAAATTTTTCTTAAAATTTGTAGCTTAATTATTATTGCTTAGACTCAAACCATCACAGAATCGCTGGGTGTTGACTTGGACAAAAGAATTTTTGGGTTTTCTTATCTTCCCAAAGTCCTGAGAAGTTAACCAACTTAGCCAAAAAAATTGTATAATTTTATATTGACCTATAATTAAAATGCTTTCATTTGAAACAGTAGCAGATGCCTTCGTTTTCCCAATACGCAATGATGCTCCAATCAAAAGACGTATTAAAAACAAATCTTATCGATTTTAGTCTGTTTGTCGGCAGTAACATCGACCCCGAATCCCAATTGAGAATAGCCAATCAAAATAGCTATTCTACTCCAACAGTCTTTCACATTTGAGAACAATCACGCATGAAACCACCAGCAGATACACGATTTGACTATGTCAAAATTGGGTTAGCCTCTCCAGAAAGGGTTCGTCAATGGGGAGAAAGAACCCTACCCAATGGGGTTGTTGTCGGTGAAGTTACCAAACCCGAAACTATCAACTACCGAACCTTGAAACCAGAGATGGACGGCCTCTTCTGTGAACGCATCTTTGGCCCCTCTAAAGACTGGGAATGTTGGTGTGGTAAGTATAAACGAGTCCGTCATCGGGGTATTGTTTGCGAACGTTGTGGTGTTGAAGTAACCGAATGTCGAGTACGTCGTCATCGCATGGGGTTTATTAAACTAGCTGCCCCTGTTACCCATGTCTGGTATCTCAAAGGAATTCCCAGTTACCTGAGTATCCTTCTAGATATGGCCTTGCGAGACGTAGAACAAATCGTCTATTTCAATGCCTATGTGGTACTCGACCCCGGCAATGCCAGCAACTTACAGTACAAACAACTCCTAACCGAAGATCAGTGGATCGAAATTGAAGATCAAATCTATGCCGAAGATTCAGAATTATATGGCATAGAAGTGGGTATTGGGGCAGAAGCCATTCAACGGTTACTACAAGAAATTAACCTTGAAGAAGTTGCTGAAAAACTCCGCGAGGAAATTAATGAAAGTAAAGGGCAAAAACGGGCGAAATTAATCAAACGGTTGCGAGTCATTGATAACTTTATCGCAACAGGGTCACTGCCAGAATGGATGGTTTTAGAAGTCATTCCCGTAATTCCTCCCGATTTACGACCGATGGTACAGTTAGATGGGGGACGCTTTGCTACCTCTGACCTCAATGACTTATATCGACGAGTAATTAACCGTAATAACCGTCTCTCCCGTTTACAAGAAATTCTCGCCCCAGAAATCATCGTCCGTAACGAAAAACGGATGCTACAAGAAGCAGTCGATGCCTTGATTGATAATGGACGACGAGGTCGTACAGTGGTTGGGGCCAATAATCGTGCCTTAAAATCCTTATCTGATATTATCGAAGGAAAACAAGGGCGTTTTCGTCAAAACCTCTTAGGAAAACGGGTAGACTATTCAGGTCGATCTGTGATTGTTGTGGGGCCTAAACTGAAGATTTATCAGTGTGGTTTACCCCGTGAAATGGCGATTGAATTATTCCAACCCTTTGTCATTCACCGTTTAATTCGCTTAAATTTAGTGAATAATATTAAAGCGGCCAAAAAACTGATTGTCAAAGGCGATCCCAGTGTTTGGGGTGTGCTAGAAGAAGTGATCACAGGACATCCTGTCATGCTGAACCGTGCGCCAACGCTACACCGTTTAGGG
>JBCDDV010000023.1:0-11788 GCA_039180145.1 Cyanobacteria bacterium P01_G01_bin.49
GGATGAAATAGTTAGAAAAATTGCTGCACTTGGACTCCCTGGAGTTATTTTATTAGTTACCATGTCAATCACAGGTTTCACAGGTGCTGCCGCTATTACAGCAGCTTTGGCGATGTTAGGGCCAGGTGGAATGATAGGAGGTATTGCTTTTTTAGGCGTTATAGGAATAGCAACAGATGCTTTATCTAAGTTTGGTTTAGAAGCAATTCTAAAAGGAGTTTATCAAGAACGTAAACAAAAAGGTGAATCTTCAGATAGTCTCTGTAGAGAAATTAGCAAATTGCCAATATCTGATGATTTAAAACGCTGTCTTAAAGACGAGGTTCTTCAAACAATATAAAATCAAGAGTAGGGTGGTCAATATCCACTCTACAAACCTGTCCATAATAAAGGAATTGGAGCATCAATCATTAAACTTAAAACTAAATAAAAACTATTAGCTATGTTTGTATTATCAACAGAACGAATTTTTATAGCTGTCAACTTATTAAAACTCGAACTGGAGTATTAGACATTAACTGATCCTCTCATTAAAATGTTAAGCTTATAAAAATCATTTAATTTTTCAATTTACTATTACTGATCTGGTTTTATTTTCTCATAGTTTCTTGTATCTACATACCCTTTCTTTAGGAAACTACTTATTTTTTTGATTTTTCTCTTATGAATTCCAAAAATAATCCATCTCGTCTTGGTATTAGTGGACTTGCTATCCGTCAACATATTGGCACTTTAATGTTAACTTTAGCAGTAATGATAGTTGGCGTTTTCTTTGTTACTACCATTCAAGTTGACTTACTTCCTTCCATTACTTACCCGCGCATTGGTGTTCGTTTAGAAACCCCAGGAATTGCCCCAGAAATTGCTGTTGATGAAATCACAAGACCCCTAGAACAAGCCTTATCAGCAACGGAAGGTGTCGAACAAGTTTTTTCACAAACTCGTGAAGATCGTATTAGTTTAGACCTATTTTTTAGGGTAGGAGGAAATATCGATCAAGCATTAAATGATGCCACTGCTGCCTTAAATCGTGCCAGAAATAATTTACCCGATAATTTAGAATCTCCTCGCTTATTTAAGTTTGATCCCTCTCAATTACCTGTCTATGAATTCGCTTTAACTTCATCTCTTAAAAAAGGTGTGGATTTGAGAGTATTTGCTGATGAAGAATTGGCTAGAGAATTAACGATTATTCCTGGAGTTGCTTCGGTTGATGTTTCGGGAGGGGTAGAAGAAGAAGTTAGGGTTCAAATTGATTTGAAGCGTCTGCAAGCATTGGGCGTGGGTTTAACGGATGTTTTAGATGAATTAGAAGAAACAAATCAAGATGTTGCTGGAGGACGTTTATTAGGCGAAAATGGAGAACCTTTGACTCGTGCTGTGGGACGATTTAAAGATGCAGAAGAATTGCGAAACTTATCTTTTGCTGTTAATGGGAATACCTCAGAAAATGCTTTATCTCAGCGTGTTTATTTACGAGATTTTGCAGAAGTCATAGATGGAACAGAAGATCAAAGAATTTTTGTATTTTTAAATGGTCAACCTGCAGTTAAAGTTAGTATTCAGAAACAACCTGATGCTAATACGATTGAAGTTGTTGACGCTGTCAAAGAAAAGATTAAAAACTTAAAAGAGTCAGGTCTGATTACTAATGATTTTGAGATAATTCCCACGTTAGATGAATCAATCTTTATTGAAAATGCTATTAATAATGTGATTAAATCGGGATTAATTGGAACAGGACTTGCCGCTTTTGCCGTCTTATTATTTTTGGGATCATTACGTCAAACCTTTATTATTGTTTTCTCTATTCCTTTAGCAACCCTTGCTGCTGTTATTTTGATGAAATTATTTGGTTTATCCCTTAATGTGTTTAGTTTGGGAGGGTTAGCATTAGGGGTAGGAATTGTGGTGGATAACTCTATTGTTATGCTAGAAACTATCGCTGAAGGTGCTGGAGTTACACCAGGACAAAATAGTAAAAGCCGTTTAAATTCTCGTCAATTAATTAATCAATCCATTCGTAGTAGTCAGAGCGTAGAATCAGCTTTAGTTGCTTCTACCAGTACCAATTTAGTGGCAGTTTTGCCCTTCTTAATGATTGGTGGTTTTATTTCTTTACTGTTTAATGAATTAATTTTAACCATTAGTTTTGCCGTTGCTGCTTCTATTTTAGTCGCTTTAACTGTTGTACCGATGTTAACTTCGAGATTATTAGCGATTCGTTGGTCAAGTCGTTTAAATAAATTCTGGCCATTGCATCAGTTTAATCAAGGGTTTAGTATTGCCACTAAAGGTTATCAATGGTCACTGACAAAACTGATCAAAATACGCTGGTTGATTGTTATTCTTGCCTTCGTTATTTTAGGGGGAAATAGTTTAAATTTAGCTCAACAAATCCCTCAAGAGATCTTACCAAGTATTGATACAGGAAAAGCGAGATTAATTGCTCAGTTTCCTCCTAATACTTCTCTAGAAACTAATCGAAAAGTAATGAAAATTGTTGAAGATATCCTTCTAGAACAGCCAGAAACTCAATCAACTTTTACAACTTCAGGGGGTTATTTATTTGGCAGCAGTACCAGTGAAAATGTTCTAAGAGGATCGAGCAATATTGGTTTGAAACCCCGAACAGATGTTGAAGCTTATACCGAAAGAGTCAGTCAAGAATTTGATAAATTAAACTTAGTGGGAATTCGCTTACGAATGTTTCCTGATAGTGTGCGGGGTTTAATCTTAAATAACTCCCCTGTGAGACGGGCAGATGTTGATATAATTTTGCAAGGTAACGACCAAGATAGTTTAGAAGCAGCAGGAGAAGCTGTTTTAAAAGCATTAGAAGAAAACGTAACCCTAGCCGAGTTTCGTCCTGATGCTGATCCCCGTCAACCGGAAATCCAAATTCGCCCTGATCCTCAGCGTTTAGCGGCTTTTGGGTTAAATATGACCGATATTCAAGATTCTCTGGAAACAGCCATTCAAGGAACGGTTCCGACGCGCTTACAACGGCAAAATCGCTTAGTTGACATTCGAGTACAACTGGATCGTAATGTCATTCGTCGTCCTTCTCAAATTAATCAAATTCCCTTATTTACCCAAGAAAATCGTCTTATCCGTTTAGGAGATGTGGCAACCATTGAAGAAGGGAAAGCACCTGGGGAAATTCAACGAATTAATCAACGTCAGGTCTTTATTTTAGCGGGAAATCTAACCGAGGGAGCTAGTTTGGGGCCAGCGATCGCGCAAGTCGAACAGGTATTAGAGAAAATACAATTGCCTGAAGGTGTGAGAATTTTACCTAGTAATGCCCAACAGAGTAATCAACAATTACAATCTTCTTTAGGAATATTAGGGGGACTAGCTGCCTTTTTAGTGTTTGTTGTGATGGCAGTTCAATACAATTCTTTGGTTGATCCTTTAGTCATTATGTTAACTCTCCCTTTGGCATTATGTGGGGGAATTTTAGGATTATATATTACCCAAACAGCCATCGGTGCAACGGTCATTGTTGGGGCAGTTTTATTAATCGGAATTGTGGTTAATAATGCCATTGTGATGATCGAGTTGGCTAATCAAATTCGGGTTGAAAAACGTTGCGATCGCCGTACCGCCATTATTCAAGCAGCCCCCCAAAGATTACGTCCTATTTTAATGACTACAATTACCACTGTATTAGGGATGTTGCCCTTAGCTATCGGGGGAGGAGAAGGGGGAGAATTCTTACAACCATTAGGCATTGTTGTCTTTTCAGGACTATCTTTAGCAACCCTATTAACCCTCTTTATTATTCCCTGTTTCTATCTACTGTTACACGATTTATTTAGTCTGGTCAGAAAGACAAGAAAAGACAAAAAAATGAGATCTTCCTTTTCATTGAAAGAAGATCCCATTGACTCTATTACTTACAAAAAAATCACCACCGAAAATCAAGGAAACAGAGATTAATGTTACCTAACGTGAATTCACAGATAAGCTCAAAGGCTATCTTGGCGTGGGGTCGCTCCGCTATTTCAATAGTTGTCTGAAATACCGATTTCTTAATTTGCCTTGCATTCTCCGTGCGACGGAGAATTGCAAATCGCCATCTCGTTAAATATCATCCAACTCCGACCTCCTAACTCCTAACTCCTAACTCCTAACTTTTTCCCCCTTCAGGAATTTTCACATCAACAGTTTGTACATTTTTTCCTAATTGTGAAAGAGGCGGATTAATGGCTTCTTCATTTCCAACTACTAAAGTAACAACTTGTTCCGGTTGTAAATAAGTTTGGGCAACCCGTTGAATATCTTCAATCGTTGTGGCTTTGACTCCCTTTTGATACTCAAAAATAAAGTTTTCGGGATAGCCATAATATTCGTAAGTCATCAAACGAGACAAAGTTTGACTAGGATTTTCAAATTTGAAGACAAACGAATTCAAAATTGATTCTTTGGCATAAGCTAACTCTTCAGGCGCAATGGGAGTGGTTCTGACTCGTTCAATTTCTTTCATTAAAGATTGAATAAACTGAACCGTTGTTTCAGAACGAGTTTGTCCCCCTGCAATAAATAAACCAGGATAGTCATAGGAAGCACTCCAGTAACCATAAACACTATAGGCAAGCCCTTGACGCGATCGCAAATCATTATACAATCGTCCGCCAAAGCCATTTAATAGCCCATTCATCACACTTAACGCTGGATAATCAGGACTATCTAACTTGCCCCCTAAATGCCCCATTAAAATGCTACTTTGGTTCAACTGAGGCTGATTAACTAAAAATACGCCTTGGTCGTATTCTTGTTCTGCTGAGGGAACCGCTATTGTGGGACTGGGGGTAGGAGGTTCCCAGTCTCCGAAAGTTTCTTGAATAAGGGTTTTCATCGTTTCGGGGTCAAAGTCTCCTACAACGCCCAAAATCATGCTATCAGGGCGCAAATAGGTTTGATGAAAGGTCACCACATCTTCACGAGTAATGTTATCAATGGTGGCATATTCTTCGATGCGCGCATAGGGACTATTTTCGCCATAAACCAGTTGACGTAGTTCCCGACTGGCAATATCTCCTGGATCATCATTACGACGGGAGATACTTCCCCGTTGCTGGGTTTTAGCTAAGGCGAGTTGTTCAGGAGCAAATGCAGGGTTACGAATGACCTCACCAAACAATTTAAACACCAGATCAAGATCTTCGCTCAGGGTATTAAATCCCGCGTTGCCAGAGGTTTTGCTTATACTGGTTTCTACCTGGGCTGCGCGCTGTTCTAGAAGTTCGTTTAATTGATCAGCAGGATGTTCTTTGGTTCCCCCTGCGCGCATCACCGTTCCTGTAATTTCAGCTAAACCGACTTTTTGATCAGGTTCTAAACGCGATCCTGTTTTAATGATGGCATTACCTTTAACGAGGGGAAGTTGATGATCTTCCATCAGATAAACCACCATGCCATTCTCTAATTGATAACGTTCGTATTCGGGGATGGTTATTTCTTCTAAAGGCGGAAATTCTAATTCGGTGTAATGAAGGGGGGTTTGGGCGATCGCAGGGAAACGAAAGATTAAGACTAATAAGGTTGCGATCAGAAGTAAACCAAACCAGCGAAAACGTTTTATTGGTGAGTTTTGGATCATGGATAGTTGATTGTTAATTGTTAATTGTTGATCGTTGATTACCTTCCCCTACCTTAGTTCGATCTAATTATCAGTCGGGGTTTCTGTTTTAGGAAGAATGCGGCCAATGGTGCGATTTTCAGTCGTAAAAGTACCTTGAGCAACCCTTTGGATATCATCAGCCGTGACAGATTCAATGGCTTCTATTTGATCGAATAAGTTGCGCCAACCACCCGTTTTTACCTCATATTCAGCTAAAGCACGGGCCATACCCAAATTAGAATCAAGCGATCGCAATAAACCTGCCCGTAATTGATTTTTGACCCGTTCTAATTCTTTTGTGGAGACAGGTTTAGTTTTCAATTTTTCAATTTCAACAGATAAAGCCTCAGCTACTTGTTCAACGCTTGCTTGAGGAGAAGTTTGAGCATAAAATAACATTAAATTCGGATATTTATCCCCAGGAAAGCCATTAAATCCTTGAGCCACTAAAGCCACTTGTTTTTCTTGGACTAAAGACTGATATAAACGAGAAGTACGACCAGAACTTAATAAATTTGCCATCACTTCATAAATAGCGTTATCAGGATGGCTTAAAGCGGGCCGATGATATCCTTCTAAATACCAAGGTTGAGACTCTAATTCTAAGGTGACTTCTCTTGTTTCCGCTTGTTTTGGCTCAACCGCAGTCACTTGTGGGGGATCTGATTTAGCAGGATACCGACCAAAATAAACCTCAGCAAATTGCTGAACTTGTTCTGGTTCGACATCACCAACCACCGCCATGGTAATGTTTCCTGGGCCATAGTAAGTCTCAAAAAATGTCCGGACATCTTCACGGTTTAAATTCCGAATATCTTCGTTATAGCCAATAACAGGACGTTGATAAGGATGTTCTGTAAATGCTGTACCGATAAATGCTTCAACCATCTTACCAACAGGACTATTTTCTGTCCGCATTCGACGTTCTTCTAAGATGACATTTTGCTCTTTATAAAATTCTCGAAACACTGGATCTAGAAAACGTTCCGATTCTAGAGACATCCATAACTCTAATTTGTTGGAGGGAAAACTATAAAAATAAACCGTAAAATCGGCAGAAGTAGCTGCATTAATACCAACGCCGCCTGCGGTTTCTACTATTTTTCCAAAGGCATTTTGTTCGATATATTTTGACGCTTCAGTTTGTGCTTCGGCAAACGCTTCTGCTATCTTTTGCGCTTCCTCTTCTTTTCCGGCAGCTTTTGCCGCTTTCATCTGCGTAAATAACTGATCTAAACGATCTAATGATTTCTGTTCTTCAGCATAATTTGTCGTTCCAATTTGGGTCGTTCCTTTAAAAGCTAAATGTTCTAAAAAATGCGCGACTCCCGTTTTGCCATCCGGTTCATCTGTTCCGCCAACATCAGCATAGGTAACAAAGGAAACCACAGGTGCATCGTGATTTTCCATGACAATAAATTTCATGCCATTTTCTAAGGTAAATTCTGTCACCCGTTCAATGGCCCGATTCAAATAGGGAGTAATAGACCCAGGAGTATCGGCAGGGGGACTTTCAGAAGTAGTCCCTTGAGCTAAAACAGGAGAATTACTCCATAAGAGTAACAGCAGGCTTAATGTTGTAATAGCGTAACCAATCAGACGCGATCGCTTCAAAAAATTGATGAGCATACAGGGTTTATCAAAGGATAGGATTAATTGAGTCTTTTCTAGGATATCGGAATTAAAAGAACTCTCGCAAAAGTCTTTTGTGATGTGGTAGAAAAATGCTCTTTTTAGATTAGCTCTATTTTTGGATGAAGAATGATTGAAATATATTCTAAGTATTGTTCCTATTGATGTATAATGATAGAGTATTAACTATAGAACATCTGCATTTCAAATCCTCGCCAACGACACGGCCTATAGAAACCTTTTGATTTAATCCAAACAATAAATAACGAATGAAGAAGATTTTCAAAAAGCCTTTAAGAGAACTGATGATTCTCGCTCTGGCAGTATTTCTAATAATTACAACCACTCCCTTTGCCTATTCCCAAAGTAGTGCTGACAATGATAATAATGTAGAAGGCGCACCAGTTACTTTGGCAGGGGAAAAACTCTTTGTTATTCAAAACAGTGTCGGCTCATTTTCTCCAGAAGAGCGAGCGCAAGCAATTAGCAAAAGAATTGAAACCCTTGCTGACGATCAATCGATTCGGGTTGATTCCCTGAAAATTCAAGACCAGCAAGACTCAACGAATATTGTGCAAGGCAATGAGGTAATTTTAAGCTTTACTGATGTCGATGCCAAAACTGTTGGTAAAGCCAGGGCAGAAGTTACTCGTGACTATCTAGCAAAAATTCAAACCGCGATTCAACAATATCGAGAAGAACGCAGCGTAAAAAATATACTTTTCAGCATTCTTTACGCCTTCATTACCACCCTTGTTGTCTTTATTCTCCTTAAAGTTCTCAGTCAAATCTTTTTGAGAATTTGTACCCAGATAGAAGCCTGGCGAGGAACCCGCATTCCAGCACTGAGAATTCAAAATCTTGAGCTATTACCTGCTACTCAAATTACAGAGATTCTCATCCGTTTAGTCAAGTTATTGAGAACGGTCTTGGTGCTTGTTATTCTCTATGGCTATCTCACCTTAGTTTTTAGTTTCTTTCCCCAGACGAGACAATTTGGAGCAATCCTTTCAAATTACCTGCTAGAAACCTTGGCGGCTGGTCGGACAGCATTAGTCGCATATCTACCTAACCTGTTGATAATTGCTCTAGTGATATTTGTCACCATCTATACCCTCCAATTCATCAAATTCGTCTTTGTTCAGTTAGGAAGAGCGAGAGATTTTCCCTGGTTTTATCCAGAATGGGCAGAACCCACTTATAAATTAGCAACATTTTTGATTATCGCCTTTGCAGCAGTAGTGGTATTTCCCTATTTACCAGGATCTAAATCTCCTGCTTTTCAAGGTGTCTCGCTTTTTTTGGGACTTCTGCTTTCTTTGGGGTCATCCTCTGCTGTGGCTAACGTGGTGGCGGGTGTCATTCTGATTTATACTCGTGCCTTTGAAATAGGCGATCGCGTTAAAATTAACGATGCGATCGGAGACATCGTAGAAAAGTCCCTCTTAGTGACTCGAATACGCACGATCAAAAATGTTGTGATTACTCTTCCTAACGCGACGGTACTGAATGCTGAAATTATCAACTACAGTGCGTTAGCTGAAGATCCTAGCCATCATCTTATTCTTCACACTACCGTTACCCTTGGTTATGATGTGCCATGGCGAACAGTTAAGGAAGTGTTGATTGGTGCATCTCTTGCGACGCAACACATTTTAGAAAAACCAGCCCCGTTTGTGCTGCAAACTAGCTTAGACGATTTCTATGTTAGTTACGAGTTGAATGCCTACACAGATAAACCTGCAATTATGGCCAAGATTTACTCAGAACTGCATGAAAATATTCAGGATAGGTGCAACGAAGTCGGTATCGAGATTCTCTCGCCTCATTATCGAGCAGTTCGGGACGGTAATCAGAATACAATTCCAGAGAATTATTTGCCCGAAGATTACACAGCACCAGGATTTCGGATTTCTTCTTTAGGAAATCTTACAAATTCCCCAAAACAACAAAACGGCTCAAATGAGGATCATTAATTTACGCTGGAGCATTATTTCATGACAGACTTTTGGGCAAGTATCCAACATTGGTTCGCTGATCCCATAGTGGGAAAGCTGATAGCATTGTGTATCGGCATTCTTGTAATTAACTTCATCTTTCGTATTCTTAGCCGTTCTTTACCACGCTACGTTTCTGATCCTGATATGAGTTATCGTCTTCGTAAAGCGATAACTTTCGTTGGCTATCTGGTGATGGCGATGTTCGCTACGATTGTATTTAGCGATCGCTTGGGTCGGTTAACGGTTGTTTTTGGGGTCATTGGTGCTGGGGTTGCTTTTGCTCTCCAGGAAGTCATTGCCAGTTTTGCTGGATGGGTAGCTATCTCCTTTGGTCAATTTTACAAGCCTGGCGATCGAGTTCAACTCGGCGGTATCATGGGAGATGTCATTGATATTAGTATCCTTCGTACTACGGTGATGGAGATCGGTGCTTGGGTCAAGGCTGATTTATACAGTGGCAGGATTGTTCGGATTGCCAATAGTTTTGTTTTCAAAGAACCTGTCTTTAACTACTCGGCTGATTTTCCCTTCGTGTGGGATGAAATTACTGTCCCTGTCAAGTACGGTAGCGATCACCGCTTAGCCAGAGAAATTCTCTACCGGGTTGCAGATGAGGTTGTTGGTGAGTACGTCCCCCAAGCTCAAGCCACCTGGAAAGCAATGGTACACAAGTATCTTATTGAAGATGCCAGAGTTGATCCGATGGTTACACTGATGACAAATGATAATTGGATGGAATTTACCTTGCGCTATGTAGTGGATTATAAAAAACGTCGGCTCAAAAAAGATTTGCTTTTTACTCGAACGCTTGATGAATTTATGAAAACTCAAGGTAAAGTTGCTTATGCTTCTGCCACATTTCATCTAGTTGAAACCCCCGTATTTGATGTCAGACTTACTCATAGAAACAATGAGGAGAAGAACTCAACTGTCTAGAACAACAGGTAGGCGATCGCGATTTGCACAAAGAGTCGTTGTGCGCAATGCTCAGGCTGTTGAACCAATCTGCTATCCTTGCTTCTTCTTGGGTTTCCAGAATTCGGCTTGTGGCACGTATTTATCATATCCAGTGCCATCATCAATGCCAACAATTCTATGACCAAAGCACTCAAGAAAGGCTACCATGCAACCTGTACCGCCATAGGGGTAACCATAGGGGTAGAACGTCAAGTAGTGCTTGCCATTTTCTTCTTGAATGGCAACTAAATCATAGTCTCCGTTCCAAAAGGCATCAAGCATAGATTCCAGATGCCACTGGGGGGTAAGCATTTTCCGAGAGTGGCGGATTTCGAGCGGTGTTGAGAACCACTGATCATGCCACTCTTTCGATTCTTCAGGGGACGGATTCCAAAAATAGGCACGTTCTACATCGCTCAGATAGTCAACTAACGGTTTCTCATTGACTGCTTCATTTGCCTCTTTTGCAGCCTTAACCATTCCGAAGAGTTCAATCGTTCGATAGAGAGACTCTGTATCTTTTGGCACGAACTCTACATAACAATAGTCCATTTTTTAATTCTCGGTAAACAAAAGAGTGAATATTGACACTCCCTTTACCGGAGATGAGTGCCTTCTCACTCGCAAAGATAACTCTCTAAGATCAACAATAATAAAACTTACTTAAATAATAGACCCTTCAGTTCAGGAATCTATACAATTTTTAAACACAAGAAGATCTAAGCTATTTAATATTCATGGCCTTTAATTATGGACGAGAGATCTGCGGTAACCTAAACATTGCCCAATCACGGGAATGGTTAATTACCAATGGCATTGGAGGTTATGGTTGTGGAACAATTGCGGGGGTCTTAACCCGTTGTTATCATGGATTACTTATCGCTGCGTTGAATCCTCCCTTAAAACGGACGTTACTTTTAGCAAAACTGGATGAAACCATCCAATATAATTACCAAGCCTATGCTTGTTTTACGAATCGCTGGTTTGATGGGACTGTCTCACCTAAAGGCTATTTGAATATCGAAAGTTTTCACCTAGAAGGAAAAATACCAGTTTGGACATTTGCCTTTGGAGATGCTCTGCTTGAAAAGCGTATTTGGATGCAACAAGGAGAAAATACCACTTATATTCGCTATACCTTAAAACGTGCCAGTAAATCAGCCCATCTTTCTATCAAAGCCTTAGTTAACTACCGAGATCATCACGGAACCACTCAGTCAGGACATTGGCAATTATCCATTGGTGAACTGAACGGGGGAATTTGTGTGCGGGCCTATCCCGATGCAACTCCCTTTTATTTGTTAACAGATGGGGCGGAAGTTTCTCGCAACTATCACTGGTATCTCGGTTTTGATTTAGCAATGGAAAAATATCGAGGGTTATGGGACAGGGATGACCACTATCATGGTGCTACTTTTAATCAAACCTTACAAGTTGGAGAGTCTTTAACCATTGCTGCTAGCACTACTCCTCAAATTAATAAGGATGGGGCCACTGCTTTAGAAGAAAGATATAACTACGAAAATGCTTTACTAAAACGCTGTTCTACTTTTACGTTACCTTGGGTCAA
>JBCDDV010000024.1:0-11728 GCA_039180145.1 Cyanobacteria bacterium P01_G01_bin.49
AGCTTTGTCGCTAATGAGTCTTTTGCGTTGAAAGGAAGAGGGAGAGCCAACAAATTTGAAATTAGAATTCTAATTTCAAATTCTGACCCGATTATAACTTAACTTTGCCCATATTTAAGATGCGTTTGCCCTGGCTTTCTCCTGTTTGATGAGAGAACTAAGTTTGGCTTTACTCTCATCCCTTAGCTCTAAACCATAACTAGGCTCTGGGTTGCCATATTCAATTCCATCAACCGAAAAAGAATGTAAGTGACAGTTGTACCAACCCATCGCTGCTTGAATAATGAAATGGCCCCCAAAAACTGGACAGGGTGATAAGCTCTGAACTGACCAAAAATATGATAGAGGTAGTTCATGAGTAAAAAACGTAAACAGTATAGCCCTCAGTTTAAAGCAAAAGTTGCTCTAGAAGCGATTCGGGGGGATAAAACTGTGCCTGAATTGGCCAGTTTGTATGAACTGCATCCCACAGTGATCAACGGATGGAAAAGGCAACTATTAGAATTGGCCAGTCTAGTTTTTGAAAAACAGGGCAAGGGACAGATGGGAAAGGAAGATCCGACTGCCGAAATCAACGAACTATATCGTCAAATTGGACAACTCAAGGTGGAACGAGATTTTTTAGCCGACAGGTCAGCCAAACTGGGGTTGACCATAGAAAGGCCTTGGTAGTCCCGAATCATCCAAAATTAACGATTTCCACTCAATGTGAGTTACTAAAGTTGAGCCGTTCGACTTACTATTACCAAGCTCAAGAAACCAGCTCTGAGGAATTGATGATGCTGAGACTACTTGATAAGCAGTATTTGAAAACGCCTTTTTATGGCAGTCGGAAAATGACCAAGTATCTTATTGAACAAGGATACGAGGTTAATCGGAAGCGGGTAATACGCTTAATGAGGAAGTTAGGATTACAAGCTGTTTATCCGAAGAAACGAACTACTATACCCAATCAAAGCCATAAAATCTATCCTTATTTACTCCGAGATTTAGCGATCGCTAAATCTAATCAAGTCTGGTGTACAGACATAACCTATTTACCAGTAAGGAAGGGTCATTTTTATTTGGTGGCGATTATGGATTGGTTTTCAAGAAAAACCCTGTCTTGGAGAATTAGTAACACTATGGAGGTAGATTTTTGTTTAGATGCTTTATCGGAGGCGTTGTCAAGTTATGGCAAACCTGAGATTTTTAATAGTGATCAAGGGAGTCAATTTACGTCGATTGAGTTTACTCAAAGATTAAAAGAAATGGATGTCAAAATTAGTATGGATGGAAGAGGAAGATGTCATGATAATATCTTTATTGAACGTTTATGGCGTTCAATAAAGTATGAACTCATTTACCTCTTTGAATTTAATGATGGAAATCATTTGAAACAGGAGGTCAAAAAATGGTTTAAGTGGTATAATGCAGAAAGGTTTCACCAAGCCCTAAATTACCAAACTCCTGATACGGTTTATTGGAAGAGTTTAAAAGGTAATTAAAAGAAAGAAAGAGAGCAAATGTTCTAGTTAGGGGTTAGAGCTTAAAAACCTATAGAATTTGTCCAACCAATGGGATCCACTTCACACAAGTGCATTCCCATTGTCCTTCCTTCTTCCTAAACTGAAAATCAGGCCGTTTGCGAGTTAGTTTAGGCACGATTTTCATCACTTCTCCCACAGGATTATCAATCATCTTTCTCTCCATTTATTCTATTTTTCTAGTCACTTTTCAAGCAATCGCTTAACGATTTTGAGTTAACCACTGTTTCAGATCATCTTCGCTCTCAAAGCCTAACAAAGCTTTTCCTAAGTTTTCCAACTGCTCAATAGATAACCCTCGAATCTGCTCAGCTAATGACGGCGAAAGTTCTGGAAAACGAGTTTTTAGTTGAAGTAAAACTAAGTTGGCTTCTCCTTCTGTAAAAGCCTCTTGATAAACCTTAGTCTGTTTTAAATCACTGAGTTCAAACATAGCTTCTATTTCCTCTCTACTTTTTTCAGGGAACTTGTAAACGATAATTTTTTCAATGAGATCGATTAATTCTTGCTTGAGTCTTTCGTCGGTTAACTGACTTTGTGCTTTCTGGATTAATCCCTTAGCTTGGGGAACCGCTTGTTTCTTTGATTGTACTACCAAATTAATGACTCCAATGCCCAGAGAGGCATTCTCCGCTTCTCCTAATTCATCTAAATAAACTCGGTTGACCTTTGATAAATTAAGGAAATCCCCAAAATGAATTGATTGTTCTCGTTCTATATTTCGGCTAGGATAGATAACAACAATCTGCCAAGGATAAGGTGGTTTATCTTGTCTAAGAAACAAGAAGAATTCCGCAAACAGACGATAGTATAAGTCTTCATCTGGCTGAAATTGAACTTCGACTAAATACAGTGGGAACTCTGAGGTTTCTTGAGTTGGCAAAAATAAACCATCCAAGCGAAAAGATAATTGTTTGACTTCACGCGAAGTGAATTGGTAGTTATCTTCGTCAGTCGATGATTCTCTAATTAAATCAAAGAAGCTCTTGGGATAGTTGAGAAAAATTTGATAAAAAATACTATCTGTCTTCACGATAAAACTTGACAGAAATTAAGTCATAAAACCTCTGGTTATCTTCTCTATCTTAACATTCTTTTGCTTTATTTTATATTATTTTAATTGATAATTATTTTGGTCAAATAAGTTGTTGTAAACAAAAGAATTAGACAAGTTACTAATGTTTTATCTAGAGGTTTCACGCTTCGCGTGAATAGAAAAAAGAATAGCTTTCAATCATCAAATCGTAGAACCAATATGTCAAACATTACCCTACCCCCAGAAGTTATCTCGGAATTCACCTTGCATCCAGACGGCTGTACCACCACAACCATTCGGGGGGCGGCACGGTTAGCGGGGGTTAACGAAAAAGCCTTGCGCTACCAATTTTCTCGTGCGGAAAAATCCACGACTAAATTGGCTCAAAGGCTTATAGAGCTTGGTTTTAACCCTGCGGAATTTTCTTCAGGAATTCCCGAAATCCCTTTGGCAACAATTCTTGAGTATTATAGTTTTGATGCTGGAGCGCGATGCACCGAACAAGCTCGGTTAATCTACAAAGCTCTTGCCAGTATCGGCATTCGAGCTTGGTTGCAACAACAACTCAACTACCAGCCAACCCAATCAAAACCCGAATCAACCCGACATGATCCGAATACTCCGACTATCGAAGATATCAATGCCGTTTTTGCTGGCATCTACAAACTGAATATCCAACTGGAGTTGATCGAGTCCGCCAAACTAACAGCGATCGCCAAAACTTTTCCAAACTTGTCTAGTGCAGCAGAAGAAGGAAAACAACTACTTTCTACAAAGATGATCGTAGACGAAATGCCCATGTCCCCAACCAAGCTTGGGAAGATCATTAGTCAACGATTAGATTTGGAAAAACCCATATCGGCACGACGAATAAATGAATCCTTAGTCCAAGCACAGTTACAGATCGCGGAAAGAGTCACATCGAGGGGGAAAGAGAGGATTCAGTATCGGTTAACGACCCAAGGGGAGCAATTTGGACGAATGCAGATGGACACCGCCAAAGGTCATAACAAAACTGTCTATATTGTGCGGTGGTTTGAATCGGTTATTCGTCTGATTATCGATGATTTCAAAAACTAGAAAAAGGCTCAATTAATCCTAACTGTTTCCTGTTGTTTCCCTTTAATCAGATTACTTGAATGCAGCGAAGAATTAAACCCTGACTGCACTAAATAATCTTGTTCAATCATTAAAGTATTAGGAAAAAAATGACACAAGCTCAATTCAGAGAAAGCCTTCCTCAATTAGAGGAAGAGCTAGAATTAATCCTCTACTACTTAGAATCAGAAAACCCTGAAGAACGCCAAATCGCTGAAGAAACATTGGCTGATTTTCTCCCTCGTCTTGAAACTAAAATTGATGGCTATATTAAAGCTATCAAGTGGCGAGAGAACTTAGCCAAGTTCCAACTAGAAGAAGCTAAACGTTGCCAATCCCTTGCTCGGATTTGATCGGGCAGCTTCAATGGAGGCTGAACAATTAGTCATTCTCGGACATTGGCGACGAGAATACAAAGAAGACGATAATGTCGGAAATTGTCAAATGTATGAAGTCATTCTCTTAAATAAGGAGAATCAACCATTACATACTGTTCCTTTGTCCTATATAGCTAAAGGCTCTAATCAGGCCACTTTTAGCCAAGATTGGCAAAAGTTTCTCGGAGAAATCACCGCTTGCCATGCGATCACCAATGGCATTGCCGCCAGACCAAAAGATGCACGTTTTAATGCTTTGTGTGTCTTTGAATTCGAGGTCAAACGAGAACAAGTCGGACAAAAGCAAAAATCCTTTGCTTGTCGAGTTGTCGGGCATACTGTCCCTACTCTCGAAAATTGGACAGATTTCTTTGTCGGTTATGATCAAGGCTTGAAAAAGCAGATCTGGGAAGGATTACAACCTACCATGCCTCTGCTAACACCAGGGTCGAAAACAGAACCCTTGGCATTGCCGGGGACTGTCGAAGAATAACGAATCTTTAGTTAGAAAAGTAGGATTAGAGTTAATTTAATCCTGCTTTTTTTCTATTACGAATCTAGCCTAGATTGATGCTCATCAAGGCGTTGCCTCAAGTCCAAAAACAGGAGGCAACTCGATGATAATCAACTGGATTTTCTCATTTATTCTGTGGTCGATTGGAATTACAGCTATTCTCAGTTTTCCCTTATCTTAATGACTTCTCAAGTCATCTGATTAATTCTTTAATTAGATGGCTTTTTACTTTCTATATTAATTGACTACTTAAGGAGAAACTATAATGATAGAAGTCAATAATTGTTTAATCATTGACACCGAAACCAATCGTAATCAAGAACAGCAAACTGTCTTAGAAATCGGAGCCATTCTTTATTCGGTCAAATACCAAACGATGTTGTCTTGCGGAAGTAGTTTACTTTATGTCGATCCTGACACCAAAAACGAAGCTTTTTTAATTAACAAAATCCCCATCGAATCAACAAATACTTTTGTGGCAAAATCTTATCTAATTGAGTGGTTAGTTTATGCTCAAATAGAATCCGATGTAATCGTTGCTCACAACAAAAGTTTCGATCAGCCTTTGGTTTCTGATTTGCCTTTTGCTGGTTTTTGGGATAAGCCCTGGCTTTGCACCTACAAAGATTTTGAACTGTTTCCTGAAGCTTATACAGGAAAACGCGATTTATTTTCCTTGGCTCAGTTTTACGGAATTGGTATTAATATAAGCCACCGTGCCATCAATGACTGTCTATTGCTAGCTGAAGTCTTTAATCGAGTTCCTGAGTTACCAGAACAGTTTCGGATTGCTCAACTACCCATGATAGAAGCGGTCTGTCCCAAATCCGATGAATCCCTCAAAGAAAAGGGGTTTAGATGGGATTATCAACGACAAGGTTGGTTTAAGAAAGATAAAGATGAAACCTTCGATTTTCCCACCATCAAAGTAACAGAAGACCGTCATTTATTCCGAGCTTTAGTTAGTTACAATGACCGCCAAATTGCCAAAGATTGGGGTTTTCTTTGGGATAGCGATCGCAAAGTTTGGGAAAGGTTACTTAGCCCCCAAAGCATTGAACTAATACCGTTTCGGGTTGCTCAAATGGTATCTGAGCTTGAATCGAACTCTTAACCCCTAAAACCACACAACGATTTCTTAATCCTCCTAGAAGATTCCTAGGGGGATTTTACTGATTGGGAGGAAATATGCCTTTTGTTTACATATTGCACTTCACATCTCCAATTTCTCCTAACCACACAACACAGCACTACACTGGCTTTGCCGAAGATATTGACGAAAGAATCAGAAAACACAGAAAAGGATAAGGTTCTCGATTATGTGCTGTTGCTAAAGAAAGAGGAATCTCCTTTGTTTTAGCTGAATTGCTGCAAGGCGGAAGAACTTTAGAAAGACAGATTAAACGACAAAAGAATGGGAAAAGATTTTGTCCTATTTGCCAATTATCTTCAGATGAATAATCTAGTCAATGCCTAAAGTTGATAGCCGTTGGCTTGATTTTATGAACTGTTTATTGAAGGTGCTTATGTCTGTTAATCACTACTGGAAAGTCCTTGCCACTATCGACTGGCGGATGAACATGGGTGTTATGCAAGGATACATCAAAGATGACGACGAAATTCGTTCCATCATTGGTGACGGTGATACTGGGACTTTATCAGTTACAGCCCCGCCCCTGGCTGGCGAGAATCAATCGCAAATCGCCTGGCAGACCGAAGAGGAAATTATTTCTTTTCGCATTTTGTCTATCAAGTAATCTATTTAGACTTAGCCAGTTGGTTAAGTCTTTTTTTCTTTTATGATATTCCCCTATGTCCAAAAAACTGAAGAGAACCGTGATTTTTTCGGTAGCGTGGGGTAATCCTTACACAACACCCCCTAACGGTTTAGCCAAAGAATTTTTGGTTTTTGAGCAGAACTCAGACGAAACCAAAAACTATCATCGCCCCCCTGATTGGTGGCTCAAAAAAGCACACAAACTACTCGACGAATTCAGAGAACAAGGGATTTATACTTACAATACAGCTTCTACTTGCATACAAGAACCAGGAAAAAAATGGACTCCAGAACAAAAGGCAAAAAGACGGCTAAGCAATCTCGAAAAACGCATCACCAAACAATATTCTATCCCTGCCCTAAAAGAACAAGCCATCTCCGAAGCAATTAGTAAAAAGCCTGATTACTACAAGGGTTTATAATTACCCCTTTTAGGGGAATTTCCTGAAGACTCAAAACACAGGAGATTCCCCAATGATTAATGGATTTGCTGCTGAACAAATCTTGTCTAATCTTATCGCCAACTCTAAAAAGATTAAAGGGTTCCAATTACCTTCATCTCAAGCGTTGATTAAGATTGCTTCTAGTTCACCACTAGGTAGACAAAGATTAGCTTCAGCACAACCTTATCTGTTAGAAGAATTCGGGATTGATTATCGGCACTCCAAAACCAATAAGTTATTAAGAACCATTAACTGGAAATTAGTACCCAGTTCTGTTATTCTTGATTATATTTTTGGGATAGATGCCGTCATTAATGTTCTTGGTTTTATCATAGCAATCGATGTTACCGCTAATCCCAAAGCCATCGGCAAAAAGCAAAGAAAACTAAGTTTGCTCAAACCTTTATGGAAACAAGTAGGAATTGATAAAGCCTGTATCTGCTATGTCAAAAATCAATCGCCAACAACACTGTGGAATTCATTAAAAACAGTGACTAAACAGGAGAAAGTTATTGCCTTTTCTTTATAATAGAATCATCCCCCGTAATTGGGGGAATACTTCTATTTTTTTGTTGTTAATTAATTGAATTAAATCATGAAAAAAGTATTGAGCGATGTCATTGCTAGCCTTCAACAAAGCATCATGAAACAGTATGGTCATTTTACTGACTATGGATATGTTATCGACAAAGAAATTCCTACGCCAGTTGCTAGTTTAATTAGAAGACTGGGTAAGTGGTTGGTGGCTTTGTCTTAAAATTTAGCGTTTTATGCTTAAATATCAAACCCACTTTTTAGGAGTCATTTATGACCGAACAAGAACAACTCACCCGAATTCTAACCTTAGTTGAATTAACTAATTCAAGACTAGATCTAATTGACCGAGATATCAAGGAAACAAATCAACGCATTGAAAAGACCAACGAACGCATTGAAGAAGAAGTAAAAAGATGGGATGAACGTTTCTTTCAATTAATTAAAGAACAAGGTCAAACGGCTCGAACCATAATCATTGCTGCCGCTTCTGTTGTCGTTCTTAGCCCTGTTTTGGGTGCAGTTGTTGATTTAGTTGGCAAGTTCATTTCTCGATAATATAGTGATCAATTAATGGCATCAAATCAATATGTCATTAATTCATTTTTTCTTAGTTCCCAACAAAAAGGAGTAAAATCATTCGACCTGAAAACCTTAATATCCTCAAGCAATCCTATCAATCGCTGTTAGAAATTATTACTCGACTTTATGAAGCTGGAGAAAATGCCATAGAATTAGGAATTGATGATGATTCTAGCTTGCTTTTTGCTCAAGCTGATCGACTGTACATTGCCCTAGAAAATCTTGAAGCCGTGATTGCTGAACTCGAATAATTATGACCCCAGAAATTAGACAACAACTTAAAGCCTCAGCTAGACAAGCTACTACCTTAAGTCGTCAAGCCCTAGAAGCTATGCAAGCGGGTGACTTTCAACTAAGCAGAACCCTCATCAAAGAGGCTGCGATCGCGGGAAAAAAATGTCAAGTTTTCTTACACGAAAATCAATCGCAAACACAAGCATCAAATCCCACAAAATAAATTATATTCGACAATTTTTGGAGAATAAATCGCGTTGCGATGAATTGATGAAAATTAAAACAACGCGAGGTCAAACTAATGACAACAGCTATCATCGTCAACTACGAAAACCGCATTGACTTCTCTAATTTCGCTGCTGAGTTAAGAGCATTAGGAGCCACATTCTACGTTACACCCGAAGGTTCCAATCGCATTATTGAATTCAAAACGTTAACTTCTAAAGCAAGTCAATTTATTGAATCCTTGGCAAACCAAGAAACCTCCGAAGAAATCCAAGAAACCGTAGTAGAAAGTCCTTCTACAGAACCAGAAACCGACTCTGTTGTTGAAGAAAGCGTCACTTACTTCACAGCATCTGAACTCAACAAAAACTATACCAAAAAGCAATTAGAAGATTTAGCCAAATCTCTAGAAATCGCTCTTTCCCCTTCTTGTAAGAAAAAGGCAGGATTAGTGAAGTTCTTAGCAGGAAAGATTCAGAAATAATTATTAATAACTTGTGCTATTAATTTAGCATGAGTTATTTTTTTATTAACTAGGGACTCAATTAAAAAAAAGCTATTTCAGGTAAATTACCCTAAATAGCTCCTTGCACCCGCTTTATTGAATCCTGTGTTTAGTATATTCACGGAAAACTTGTTTTTCTATGATTTTCGTCACAGTAAATCGGCGATCATCTACTTGTCTAAAGAGAGATCAAATCACTAGAGCAAGCTAAGTATGTTAGAGCAAGTCACTTTGTTCTGTCTCAAAGATTGAAACAGAGTTGAGTTTTTAAAGATATTTTTGACTGAAAAACGACACCTTGTCGCGGTTGGCAATTATAATTTAATCGGTGAGTGTATCAAAAAAAGCGGGTCGACCCAAGAAGGGATAAGATGTGGCTACAATACGCTTTAGATAAGAATGATAACTTAGTTTCGGTTCATGATATTAAACGAGGGAAAAATAATATCTAATGTCGGCCATACCCTATAATGTCGATGAATTTAGCCGTGTGGAAGGGTTAACGATTGAAGATTGGTTCGTTTAAGAGAGCGTTCTCAAGTATCTATAAAGCTAAGTGTAGATTGATATCAAAGATTTAAAGTAACTGATAACGAAATAAAGCTTCATCAACTAAAGCATCTAAATAATCACGAGTGTGCTGTAAGTCAAAAGCATTATTATCTCCTTTTAATTGATTACATTCCCAACACATATACTGAAGATTATCAAAATCAAACATTTTTTTAGGACATCTAGCTTTGTTTATTCTATGATCTAAAGTAATGTAATGTCGATGAAAAAACTTTCCTCCTGCCTTATTTATAGTTTTTACACCTTTTTTATTTACATATTCAAATCCTAGTTGTAAAGCCTCTGTTTTTGAATTTGTTTGATAACTTTGACCATGAGCCATTTTTTTTCCACAGTAGGGACATGGTTTGCCCTTGCCCATAGCTCTATATTGATTAGGGCTTATATTACCTTCCGTGGGATGGTTAATTACAGGATGATTCTGACAATCATTCCAAATTTCTTGTACTTTAGCGAGAGCGTCATGGGGGGCAATCTGGAAAATTTTGCAGCTTTCAGTGGTTGAGATGGTCTAAATATTGATTAAGCAAGAATCTCTCAAAGCACTTCTGCATATATCTTTCGGCTATTTTCTAGCTAAAATTAAAATTCTTACCTTTGCAGAGATTAGTCAGAAACTGCATGATTTAATCTCAAGCGATCGCCTCTGTATCAAAAAAAGGGTTATCCTTGCGCCAGACAGCATCAGAAGTCGGGGTATCAGTCAGTAATGTGAGAAAAGCCCAAGCTGCACTGGATCAAAATCAAAAAGCTCGGTAAAAATAAGAGCGTTGATCTCCTTTCAGGAGAATTCAATGAACAGTGCCAACCTCCACACGGCACAAATCACTACACTTTTAGGAGTTATTACCATGTTATTCAATCTCATTCTCTTCATCATCATCTTCTGTCTCTATTGCAGCTTAGTTCCCACTAAACCCCAAGCAGCAACCGAATCCCTCCAATCCTTTGATACTTTCATTCCCTCAGTCCGAGAAGCCTTTTCATCAGCATTCGACCCTGACCCTGAACCCTCTACACCAAAAGTTCTACCTAGTCCAATTCTCTATTTACCGCCTACAAAACCCCGTCGTTCCAATCAAGTTCAACCTGTCATCAATGAGGTCATAATCCCAACACAAACTAACCCTAGTCCGTCTATTTCTTCTGAGGCAACTTATCAGGAACTAAAACAATTCGTCAAACATCACAACCTACAACAGATGGTTAAAAATTCAACTGGTAAGCCTTACCATAAATGTCCCAAAACTGAGTTAATTAAAGCTCTGACTGCTTAGTTTTCATACTTCTCAAAAAAGCTCTAGGCTCCTAGTTTAGAGTTTTTTCTTGTTGCTCTTTGAGCAACTTTTATGACACTATTCCTTGTTGTTTAACCTCTAGAAGCCATTGGGTTTTTAGAGGTTATTTTTTTGTCCGTTGGACAAACTTGATGAAAATCTTTAATTCATTGGACTTCAATTATGACTACTGCCACTGCCAATATCAATCAAGTTAATTTAGTTGGTCGCCTCGGTAAAGACCCTGAAATCAGATATTTTGAATCAGGAACCGTCATCACTAAACTTACCTTAGCAGTCAATCGTCGCAATCGGGACGAAAATCCTGACTGGTTTGACATCGAAATGTGGGGTAAAACCGCAGAAATCGCGGCTAACTACACCCAGAAAGGAAGTTTAATTGGCATTGAAGGTGAATTAAAATTAGACGAATGGCAAGACAGAAACACTGGATTACCACGTAGTAAACCTGTCATCAAAGCCAATCGTTTAGAACTACTTTCTAGCCCAAACAATTCTGATAATTCTAACAATCATTCTGCCCCGAAATCATCTCAACCCAAACATGACGATGACGATTTCTAAATAACCGAATAATCTCTAGAGCCTATTAAGGTTTTAGAGATTATTTTTTTGTCCGTTGGACAAAGTTGATGATAAATAATTCCTAGGACTACAGAATGAATAACATTCAGTTGAAAATCAAGCTCGTTTCTGTCAACACTGATTTAGTTGGCGAAAACTCAAAAATTGTCGTTTCTGGAACAGCTAAATACCAGTTCGGTGGTAATAACAAAACGAATACCCGTCAGTTAGCTTACCGAGCTTTTGGCAGATCTGCCTTGGCTCTCCAAGAAGCTAAGCAAAATAGTGTTCATATCATTTCTGGGTCGTTAAATGTTTACCCACCAAATGACCAAAATCCTAACCACACGCTGTTACTGACAATTAACCAATCTTTCCCTGTTTCCGTTGCTCAACCAACAGCAAAAACTGTTGCACAAACTAATTCAGTGGAGAAAGAAGC
>JBCDDV010000025.1:0-11682 GCA_039180145.1 Cyanobacteria bacterium P01_G01_bin.49
ATCATCGTTTATATTATTAATATTAAGGCGTTGTATTTCCTTAGTTTTGGCATCGACAGTAAATGGTTTTTGAACGCTAGAACCTGCTACTAATAAGCCAGAACGTTCTATAATCAAAATACGACTTGAAGGGCTTAGTCGAAGTTTGTGGAGAAACTCACTAATAAAACTCAAGCTTAGATCAACAGCATAAACTCCCTGAAACCTTTCCTCTTCATTGTAGATTGGTTGCGCTGCCGTAATACCTAGCATTGGTTCATCTTTATCAAAGGCAAATTGATAAATATCACTCCAGATGGGCTTTTTCTTAGCTTTAGCCTTAATAAACCAAGGTCGCGTTCTTGAATCATAATTGGGTTGAACTCTCACTAGTTTTGAGCGATTTCCTTGAGAATTGAGAAGATAAAAACTTCTTTTGGGAAAATCTTCACTTATTTTTGAGATCAAGTTCCCATCATTGTCTCGATTGATGCCAATTATGCTCCCTTTCTGCGATCCGACATAGATACTATAAACTGAAGGAAACGTCTCCATTTGTTGCCATAAATAGCGTTCTAGTCTCATCTGCTCAGGCAAGTTAATCCTACCTGCCTGAGTTGCATTAATATTAATTTGATTAATTAAAGGTGGGATTGCCAGATAATTTTTTAGGCGTTCCATAATGCGATCGTTAACTTGGGATTGAAGTTGATTAGCGAGATTATTAACAGCTTTTTGTCCATGGCGAAACGACAGATATCCTGTTACCCCGACTGCCACAAAAATTTGTATAATGAATGGAACTACTAAAAATAAACGTAGTGAAATTTGAGGAAAAGTTGGCTTGGGTGGTTGAGAAGGATTGAGATTTCTCATGATAAATATTATTTGCAAATTGGAGACTAATTACTCAAGCTTAAATACAGTAACCTAATCAATATTAATTACAGATTTCTCGACTCAATTAAAATTCCTTTATTTCCTTCTTGTCACTTGTCGCTTATCAAAATCAAGTAATGTGTTTCATGTCCTCACTTAAATAAAAATATCCTTTAAGTTTCCAGACATTTTAGATAATTCCAATGAAGATAACTCGAACAAAGTTTGACATGAAATAACCTGACTTTCTGCCATCTGTCCATAGGAAAACACCCAAGGTAATTTAGAACTCATCAAAGGTCTAAACCAATCTAAAATATAAGGACTGCCATAAATAATTAAGCCATGAATCTTCGATTTTCTGAGTAGTCTATCATAAAATTCTTGGGAATTGTCATTAAAGCCAGCATTACCTCGAAAGGGATTCCCACGGACGAAAATTTGTAATAAAGTAGTCCTTTCGTCAGACAAAACATTATGCAAAGTATTCTGATCAACTAATTGCAATTCATACCCCAATTGTTTAGGAATAGTAACGGCTGGCATTTGTCGATCCAAAAAGTCAGCAGTTAATAAATCATCAACAACAATTAAATTACGTTTTGGCTTTTCTGATGGAAGTTGTCCTAGGGATTGATTGCTTTTTTTGAGAGAACTTTTAATGATATCTTTAACAGTTGTTCTCGCTTCTTCTGAAGCTAGCTGATAGATAGATAAATTGTGCTGTTTTTGCTTGAAAATCTTTTCTTTTGCTTGCCAAATGCGTTTAACTGATGCTTGAATTCTTGCTGGGGTTAATCTTCCTGACGCGATCGCCTGATCAATTGCATCAATGGCTTTTTCTGGGTCATCTGGCATTAATAAAACATCTGCCCCTGCTTCAACTGCCCTTACCACTACTTCTTCAGGAGGGGCATAATTGGCTACCCCTCCCATCACTAGAGCATCGGTAATAATTAGACCTTGAAAGCCTAATATTTTTCGTAATTTTTCAGTTAAAATTGTTTGAGATAAGGTGGCAGGAAACTGAGTATCCCAAGCCGCAATTAACAAATGAGCCGTCATAATACTATCAACGTTTGCTTTAATTGCTGCCTTAAAAGGTAATAATTCTAAGCTTTCTAATCTAGCGTTGTCATGATTAATGAGCGGTAAATTAAGATGAGAATCACTGCTGGTATCACCATGGCCAGGAAAATGTTTAGCTGTGGTCAAAGCAGGATAAGCATTTGCCCCCTGAATAAACGCTGTTGCTAACTGACTAACTATCTCTGGTGTCTCTCCAAAAGAACGAATATTAATAACAGGATTATCAGGATTATTATTAACATCAACCACTGGTGTTAATATCCAATTAATGCCAATAGATAATGCTTCTTGAGCCGTTATTTTTCCCATTTCGATGGCATAGTTTATCGCTTTAGTCAAATCATTTTTAGCAATTTCTCCTAAAGCCATGGGTGGGGGAAAATAAGTGGCCCCAGAAAACCGTTGTCCCACTCCTTCTTCAATATCTGCTGCGATGAATAAAGGAGTTGGTGACCATTGTTGTAATTGCTGACTTCTTAACCATAATTCTGCGCCACTTCCTCCTAATAAAATTACCCCTCCTAAGTTTAGTGTTTCCAACCAAGATTGTAATTTATGATTGGGTGCTTCCCAGAAAGGGTAACGAATTTGGTGATCGAATAGATGACCAGACGCACGAACGACGATCATTTGTCCAATCTGCTGTTTCAAAGTAAATTGAGTCCAATCAGGTAATAAATCAGCCACGGAGATTAATTGGTTTATTCTTCTTCCGAATTATAAAACTGATCGTCTGCGGGGGTAGTTTTCTTAATTTGGTTAAGCAAGTGCAACATCTTATCACCCCTTTCAATGGCACGATCTTCGAGAAAGGTCACTTCAGGGGCGCGTCTGAGGCGGATACGTTGCGCTAACTCCCGTCGCACATATCCTTCAGATGATTTTAAACCCTGCATAGTTTCAACTCTGGCTTCTTCTGTGCCGTAGATGCTGACAAAGATTTTAGCATGTTGTAAATCCCCAGAAAGATCAACATCGATGACGCTTACCATCCCTGCCCCTACTCGATCATCTTTGATATCAAAAAGAAGCATCTGAGAGACTTCGCGTTTAATTAACGAGGAAACGCGAGAAACTCGACGGTTATCAGCCATATTCGCCCCCTTGATTCTTTGACTGTGGGCAATTATTGGGGTTAAGTTACCCCAAACAGTGAATTATTTAGCTGTCCAAAATATAGGTTGAGGCAGATTTCTTTTGTCAAACCCCAAGAAAGGGTTCTCTATTTGATTCCTGACAAGCTTAGTTATATTAAGCCCCTACTGACTGCTAATATCACCCCTTGCAGTCTAACGCCCAGAGTAGGGTCTTATCAACTTTTTATGATTGTTTTTTGAGAGATTCTGCTTGTTGTTTGACTAAATTTACCCCGTGAGATGTTCCTAAACGGGTTGCCCCTGCTTCAATTAGGGAATACCCTTGGTCTAGGGTACGAATGCCTCCAGAAGCTTTAATGCCAACTTGTCCTCTAGAAATTTCTTTGAGATAGCGCACATCTGCTGCCGTCGCTCCGCCAAACCATCCCGTGCTAGTTTTGAGATAAGTTGCCCCGGCATCGATACAAATGTCAGCAGCTAGACGCTTTTCTGTATCTGTTAATAATGTCGTTTCTAGGATGACTTTAACAATTTGCCCTGTCTCTTCACAAATAGCAGAAATTTCGTTATGAATGGCTTCTGATTGTCCTGTCTTTAAATCCCCTAAATTAATCATCACATCAAGCTCTGTGGCTCCATTTTCGCTAGCTTCTTGGGCTTCATATAGTTTAACGGCTGAGGTAGTTGCTCCTGTGGGAAACCCAATGACGGTGCAGACTACAATTTTTTGATTATGAAGTAATTGAACGCCTTGACTGACAGCCGTAGGATAAAGACAAACCGTTGGAAATCCATACTGTTGTGCTTCATAACAGCATTTTTCAACGTCTTGGGAGGTAGCAGTTGGATTAAGTAATGAGTGGTCGATATAGTCGGCAATATCGATGTTTGATCTTGTTACCGTCATTTTCCTATCTCTAAAGGACTTGCTCGAATATTAACCTAATTTAATCCCTAAAAAATTAAGCCTATTCAAAGTTAATTAACTTGGGCAAATTTTAAGCTTTATTTTTCTGATGACGTAGAAATCACATCGGGTAAGGGTTTTTTGAGGGCATATAACCACATTAATCCCCAAATTCCTAATCCTATCATCACTAAACTAATCACTTGTGCAACTCTGAGAGGGCCCAACATTAAACTATCTGTTCTTAATCCTTCTATCCAAATTCTGCCACAACTGTAAGCAATTAAATAAATCAGTGATAATGTTCCGAGTTTAAAACGGGTAGGATGTTTTAGTCCCCAGAAAAATAAACACAATAAGAGAATAAAAACGGCAAAATTCCAGAGAGATTCGTATAAAAATGTGGGATGAAAATATTCATAAGCCATATATTCAACAGGACGACTTTCTAGGGGAATAAATAGCTTCCAAGGTAAATTAGTGGGCGCACCAAATGCCTCAGAATTAAAGAAATTTCCCCACCGTCCAATGGCTTGACCTAATGCTAAAGAAGGCACCACTAAATCAGCTAATTGCCAGATTGAAACCTTATTTAAACGAGCAAAAATTAAGGCTGCTAAGGTTCCCCCGATAATGGCTCCATGAATGGCAATGCCTCCTCGCCAAATTGCGACAATATCTTCTGGACGTTGGACATATTCTTGCCATTGGAAAATTACGTAATAAAGTCTAGCACAGGGAATAGCGCCTAATATTAACCAGATAACTAAATCCCCAACTAGATCGGGATTAACTTGACGACTTTTTGCCAACCGTTGTGATAAGGTAGCCCCAATTAAGACTGCTGAGGCAATTAAAAATCCATACCAGCGAATAGCTAATGGGCCAACTTCTAACAAAATTGGCCCAGGAGACTGCAACTGAAACCCTAATAGCATAAGCGATCGCTAATGGTTAATTAAGTTTACGGGAACATAAGTTTATTGCCTTAACTGTATCACGAATTTTCTAGACTCGCTTAATAAACAGATAAGTTTGATTGACAATATGAAGCAAGTATTCTCTCTCTTCAAAAATATCCCTACTCTTTTTATCGTCGGTAACAGCATTAGTTTAATATTAATGCTACTAATTATGCTTTATGCCAAAGAGTTTGAACCATCTGTTGAAGGTTTATTCATTCCCCCGGCAACCCCTCCTTATCCTACAGGAGGGTTATTAACGCGTACTTTTCAAATTTTGTGTTCTATTCCACCAATTGTTTGTGGATTGACCGTTACTTTGCTTAGAAAAACTAATACTAATCATAGAAATTTTTCATTTCTTTTTGGGTCTACTCTTCTAACTGGTGGCTTTTTAATCAACGAAATTTATCGTATTCATATTCTTTTGATTTAATTTGATATTCCTAAAATATTCACTATTAAAGTTTATGGCTTTATTTTATTGCTTTATTTATTAATCTTTAGAAAAAACTTAAAGGAAACCCCTTATGGAATTATTGTTTTTGGAATATTATTATTAAGCTTGGCTGCATTTATTGATTCTTTTTCCTTTCAACTTGGTATCAAGTCCCTTTTAATTGAAGGCATTCCTAAACTATTTTTTGCCATTAATTTTGCTCTATATTTTTGGAGTATCTGTTACCAAGAATTGCTGGCGACATTTAATTCTAGATCTAGAGTACATAATAGACTGTGATAATGGTGATGTACCTACACTGATTCTATCGAATACAGTGTAGGCTTCTCCAAACCCCGTAGGGTAGAGAGAACTAGCTTTGAGGTACTATTAGTAGTAGATGAGATAACTACTGGATTTCCTCTACGCCGTTTTATAGTTGGGAACACATCCAGCCCAACTCTCTTAACGTTGATCGAACTTGCTATGTCACGATCCACCCAGAGACTTAATTCTTCATCCCAATATTCTCGAATACTGCAATCAGTAAAGATAAATTCGTCCTTGTATGGCAGCAATTGAGAGGTGTATTGAGGATTAACTGGTATCACCAAAGCTCCAGCTTTTTCGGCTTTGAACTTCAGTATCTCGAAAAACTGACCAAAAGCAGCATCAGCCCAAGACTTATTTAGTCCTGATTTAGCTGATTGCCCGTTAGGTAAAAACTTACCCGTCTCATCAGTTTTAGCTTTATTTCTTCTGCTCAACCCAGCAAGATTGAGTTTTTCATGGAAGAAAACTTTTTTGCCCATGTTGAGGAGTGATTGAGCAGTATTGTAGGCATGGTTTTTTCTCGCTCTAGCTATTGAGGAGTGTAACTTAGCTTCTTTCTTTGCTAGTTTGCGACGAGACTTGCTACCTCGCTTTTTGGCAGATTTGCGCTTGGATAACTTTGCTAGTCTGTTTTGAGATTTCCGAAATGACTTAAGAGATGGTAATTTTACACCTTCACTGGTAGCCAAATAATCATCTTCAAGCAGAACAGCATCCATACCTAGCGAATTGTCCCAAGTAGGTATAATGTCTGATTTGAAGTCACCGGGCATTTCGTCTTGGCTTCGGATAATCTCCGAAATGGTTCGGAGTTCCGAAGCCGCTTTGCGCGGGGAACCCGCGCGAAGTCCCTCGTCAGGGATGGTCTTGTCTTCTAGCCTTAAATTGATATACCAGCCATCAGCTTTTTTGATTACTTGAGCTTGCTTAAGTAATGTCCCATCAGGAATTGGTCTATGATGGCGTAAATTAACTATGCCGATTTTTGGCAGTGACAAATACAACCATTTACCACCAACAGAACAAGAGTGAAGCTTTACGCCTTCAAATACCATCGATCTGAAACGGGCTTGGTTTTTAAATCTTGGCTTACCCGAACGCTTCCCATTTGAGTCTCCAGCTACGTAACGTTTAAAGCTTAATTCTACTCGTTTACATACCTCTTGTAGCGTCTGAGAGGGAACAGAATTAAAGTCCAATAATTCACCACTCCAGTCAACAGTAATCAAATTCTTCTTAATTATTGGTAGCTGCTTTTTCTGTCCGTAAAATTCTGGCTTTTCTTTTAATTCAGGTAAATGACAGACCAATGGGCATCTATCAGTGTAGCTACGATTTCTCTCCCACCAGTCAAATCTTTCTCCTAGCTGACGGTTGTACCAGTACCGACAAATCCGAAGCCAGCCATTTAAGACAAGCTTTTGCTCTGTAGTGGGATAAGTGCGGTACTGATAGTTGTATATCAAAGTTAGAGTTAGATATTTTGATACACTGATAGTAACATATTTCTCTTAGTAGATTCATGAAGAAAGATTTTGTATCAAGAGGACGTTCTGTATCTGATTTAAAAGCTCACTTAGTTTTAACCACCAAATACAGACGTAAGGTGTTAACTACTCCAATGATAGATAGGCTTCATGAAATATTTGAATCTTTGCTAGATAAGTTTGACTGCAAAATCGTCGAGTTTAATTCGGAGAGCGACCACGCGCACTTACTTTTTCAGTATCACCCAGAGATTCAATTAAGCAAATTGGTCAATAGCCTTAAGAGTGTATCTAGTCGCAAATTGAGGCAAGAATTTTTAATAGAATTGGAGAAAACATACTATAAAAAGAAAGTAGTTTGGAATAGCAGTTACTTCCTTGCCTCGTGCGGTGGAGTTACTATATCTACTTTAAGAAAATATATAGAAAATCAAGACAAGCCCATTAATTGACTGGCATTCATCCCACACTGATTGCTAACGCAATACAGTCTGGGGCTTCTGCCAATTAAGCTAAGTGCCTAGACATAATTAGTTGCACACTTTCATAATAATTGAAAATGGCTGTATCCTTTCCCTATTGCCTCTCTTGAAAAGTTGCTCTACTTGGGGAGACCCCAAGACCGCACTTTTCGCTGTTCCCCGTTCCCCGTTCCCTGTTCCCTCTCTCAACTGTGTAATTCATTTTGTGTACTTACTTATTTCAAAGGCTAATACATACTAGAGGTTAGCTATCACTTATAGATGCTTAGCGTGTTCTTCAGGTTCATTGGGAATATAATCATCAAATTGCTGTTGATCATAATGATAAACAGTGCGAATAGGATAAGGAATATTAATTCCTGCTTGATCAAATGCTGCTTTAATAGCGATGATTGTTTTACTTTGAGTCCGTCTGACAACAGCTTGGGAAGGAGGTGTCCAGTAGCGCACTACTAAATCAATCGAACTATCACCAAAACTAATTAAATCAACCTCTGGTTCTGGATTTTTTAAGATTACATCGAGATCATCAACGATTTCTAATAAAAGGGCTTTCGCTTTTGGTAAAGGGGTATTATAATCAACGCCAACTCCTAAATCTGTCCGCCGATAATCGAAAGCAGTTCGGACTTGTACTGCACTGGCAAAGACAGTGGAGTTAGGCAATAAAACACGTTCTCCTTGGTATGTCCGAATCTGTGTCGTCCGAATATTAATCGCTTCAACTGTTCCTTCGTATTCATTGACAATAATCTGATCATTGATACGAAACGGTTCTTGTATTAGCAGCAGAACTCCTGATAAAAAGTTCTTGAAAATGTCTTGAAATGCAAAACCAATAGCAACAGAACCTAATCCTAATGTGGCGATAACATCCCCTAGTCTTAACCCTGGAAAAGCCACCACTCCCGCTAACAAAATACCAGTAAACCAGGCAGCAACAAAACTAGTTTTTGATAATAAGACTTGTAATGAACTACTTTTGAGAGTTTGTTGCCCAATCTTATCTGTAACTCGCACCACGAATTGGGCAGCTAAGCGAGTTAAAATAATAATAATGACGGCAGAAACAATACCAGGAATGGTTTGAATCGCACTACTAATAAGTGTATTAAAGCTATCGAAGACAGTTTCTAAAATTTGATTCATTGATGCTTATAAAGAGAGCAATAAATTGATACTAGAGATCATCATAGGAAATTATCTACTAATTGCCAATAAAATACGAGGAATATCCTCGCATTTCTTTCTTATGGGAGATAAGATAAGCCTTTCTTTGGACAGATTGCTCAAACTGGTTCTTGTATCTTAGACTCCCCCATTAGGGTAAATGTTCCTGCTGGAATATTCGACTTGCATTGTCAAACGCTTTTTGTAATTCATTCCAAGCATTTTCAAATCCTGTTTGAATCTCTTCCCACGCTTCTTCTCCTGTTTGTTGTAATTGTTGGAATTTCTGGAGAGCGGCATCCCGCTTCACAGATAACTCTTCTAGCTGACTTTGGTATTGAATTTCTGTTTCAGCTTGTGCTTTTTTGGCTTTTGCTTTGAGTTCTTCTACCTGTGCATTCAGCTTATCAACTTCTGCCCTAACTTTATTCTCGTAGGCTTGTTTTTGATGATTTCGGGTCGTCATTTTTGTTTGTGTAGACATAATATATTTTTTTTCTTTCAGTGATTCATAGCGGTTGGTTGTTTCAGCTAAAAGTTAACTGACATTAAAGGCAATAAAGATTAATGTAATAACAAATGCGGCGGCTATTCCTCCCCAAATCAAGTAGTTGAATTGTTCTTTGGGAGTAGGATATTTGGCTTCTTGTAGCTTCGGAGTAACAGCGTAATTATTAACTAACCCTTCTTGGTCTACTGTATAACCTTCCGTTGAAGTTGGGTTACCAGTACTCTGTTGTTCTTGGTTATCAGTAACAGGTTCATTAGGTGGTTCACTGCCCTCTCGTCGTTTTTTGGCAGCAACTTCTGCTGGAATTAACTCGCTACCGTCACTATAGTTATTGTTGTGTTCTAAGGTTTTGGTAGTCTTATCCATATTAGTCTCCGATTCAATAAACAGAACAGTTTAACTGCGCTGCTACTATTAATATAGGACACTTTATTTACTTTGTCAAGTTTTTGTACTAACAAAATTTATACTTTGTAATCGAAATTACCAGAAATCGTGTTAAGATCAGCGTGAGTACAAGTAAATCACAACGTTAGTACGAATAAAGCATGGCTAGAACCAAACCAAAATCCGATAAAGTTTTAACTATCCGTCTTCCAGAGAAAGATCTATTACGTTTAGAAGCTTATTGTATGGCAGATGGCAAAACAAAAACCGAGGTGATTCGGCATTTCATCAAAAGTTTACCTGTTTCTTAGGGAGAAGATAGGTATTAGAGATATGGTAGATGCATTTAGATTAAAGAGGCGATCGCCTACAGCATTTTAGCCCATTAGAAATTGCGATAAAAGACGACGTACTAGCTGGAAAACTAGCGAAACACCATAAAGATCTGTTTGATCGAATGTTAATTGAAGTAAGGTTATTGCGATCGCATTACAACACTAACTTAATCTTATAGTCAGAGCATGAGAACTAGCAATTTCTACTTACCCTATAATCCCAAGCTGGTAGAAAGGGCTAAACGCTTGAGAAAAAACATGACAAACGCTGAAAAAAAGCTTTGGTATGATTGTTTAAAGCATTTTCAATGTCGAATCTATAGACAAAGACCAATCGATAACTTTATCGTTGACTTTTATTGTCCAAGGGTAAAACTCGTTATCGAAGTTGATGGGGAAAGCCATTACACAGATTCAGCGCAAAAATATGACCAGGAAAGAACACAAATATTAGAAGGGTATGGATTAAAAGTTATTCGATTTACTAACCAAGAAGTCTTAAATAATTGTGCTGAGGTGTGTGAGAGAATCGAAGAATGGCTCCCCCCCCCATCCCCCTAAATCTCCCTTTCCAAGAGGGACTTTGACGGTTTCCCTTCTTCAACCAGATCATTAATTCTCTCGTATTTGGCTAAAGTAACTTGATTACCGACTAGCCACAAACAAGCAGCAACCCTCCTTCACACAGAGGTAAAGATTGAGATCCCCCCCATCCCCCCTTTCAAAGGGGGGTGCCGGAGGCGGGGGGATTAATCCCTTTCAAAGAAGAGTGCCAAAGTCAGAGAACCTCAACCCTTCTCCTGCCTACTTTTACAGCTATTCTCAAAAACTTTTCAAAAAAAGTTTTTCCAAAATGATATGAAATCTGATCAATGTGGGTATATTCTTTCTAGAAGCGAAAAAACACTAACTTCCACTAAAAAAAAGGAACTAAACAAATGAACAACAAAACTTTTAACCCCAACTTCAAAGCTAACTTCCTCAAGACCCTTGCTGCTAAGAAAAAAGATAACAAAGGTTTTACCTTGATCGAACTCTTAGTTGTCGTAATTATCATCGGTGTATTGGCTGCGATCGCATTACCTAACCTCTTAGGACAAGTTGGTAAAGCTAGAGAATCTGAAGCTAAGAGTACCCTCGGTGCAATGAACCGCGCTCAACAAACCTTCTTCGCTGAAAGAGGCACATTTGCTACTGGTACAGATAACCTTGAAGTTCCTGTTGGCAACGAGAAATTCTATATTATCAGTGTTCCTGAGGCTGGAGTTCAACTTGCTAACGGTGCAACAGAAGACGCTAATGGTAACATGACTGCTGGTGGTGATGCGAATGGTCAAAACGGTACTCGTGACTACATCGCATCTATTGGTTACGACCCACTTAATCGGATCTTTGACAGTGTTGTTTGTCGTGCTGATGGAACTAGAAAAGCTGCTCAGTATGTTTTAACTAATGGTACCCATAACCCTAATAATGCGGGACTAACCAATACTAATGATGTTGTTCTTTCATGTAATACGGGCAGCGAAGAAGTTCAGTAGATTTAGTGTCTGCTGACATCTATATAATCTAATAATAATCTCAGGTGGTTCATTACAGATGCCACCTGTTTTTGTTTTTTGAAA
>JBCDDV010000026.1:0-11664 GCA_039180145.1 Cyanobacteria bacterium P01_G01_bin.49
AAATTAATTACATTAATACTAATTTGATTTTGCTCTCTCAGCTTTCTTCTGTTATTCCTTTAATTACTGAAAATGATCTGGTTGATAATAATAAAAAGGAGGATGATGATGATGAAGATAACGACCCTATCGTTCCAGCTAAAGAGGTAAATAAAATCAAGTTATTATAAGAAGATAAGGTAGGAAAGAGACCTAAATTTTATGTCCTTTCCTTATGCTGCTATAGTGACTTCTACTCTTTTAAATTTATTTCTGAGAAATAGAATATCAGGAGTATTCCTGGGATTCGAGGATGAATAAGAGGATGATTTTTGGGAATTTTTATTAATTTTAATTTGATTCTTCTTACTATTAATTGGTTCTAATAAATCAGAGATAAATTTATTTGAGCTATTTTTTTCTATCAAGTTACGGAGATATTGTTGATTTTCATTAGATTTTTCTTGCTTTAATAAATCAGCAACTTCTCTGATGTTTTGAGACAAAGTAGCTTTGATATCATTATCCTCAACCTGCTCAATAACTTGTATCATCATTTCAATTGCCACAGTATAATTGCCTTCTAAAATTTCTAATCTGGCTAAATTATTTGTGGCTGCATAACCAGCTCTATTATCTCTTGTTGCTGCTTGTTGATAGTGTTGTTTTGCTAACTGTATTTCTCCAATATCTTCATAAAGCGATCCTAGATTATAGTGAGGTGCTGACCTATCTGATTGAAATTTGATTGCTAGCAGCAAATAAAATTTAGCGGTTGCTAAATCTTTATTGATGTACGTTTCATATCCTAAAATATTAAGTACTTTTGCAATTTTTCTATACAAAGAAGAGCTTGATGTTTCGTCAAGATTATTGATTTTGATTTGAGCTTTTATTTGTTTTAATAATCCTTCTTTGACTAATTCAATATCTAAACTTTGAGAATCTTCAGTTGTTATAGCTTTATATATCGTGTCTCTTAACTGATTAATTACATATTTTCTCAGAATAGGTATTAAGGTAAATTCTACTTTTTCGGAGTTGGTTTGTTTTTCAATTAATGAACGTCTTAAGAGGGATTCAATAATACTTAATATGTCTGGGTTTTCTCCATGAAACATAAATTGGCATTTCATCTCGTTAAGTGCAAGAGGTTTGTCATTTATAGCTAACCAATACATAATTTTTGTTTCCCCTTCTGACAAACGTTGAAATTGTTCTTTGAGTGTTTTTTCCAAAATATCTCCTATAAATAATTCATCACTTCTTAAATATTCAACTAAATCTCCATTAAATAATTCTTGGATTGTGGTTGTTACTATTTTTAAGGCTGCGGGATTTCCACTGTATAACTGAATTAATTTGGTTAGATATTCTTCTGAAACAGTTAACTTTTTGGCTGATGTGACAATTTTTTTAGCGTCTACTTCTAGACTTCCTATTTGTAGGCTTCTTACGGGTAATGCTAATCCTTCTAATGAGGTAATTTCTCTGGGTTTTTCTCGACTATTTAGTAACAAGCAACTCTGATGAGATGATTCTCCTATTGTTTGAAATAAATATCTATAATTTTCATATTCTTTATAGTAATGACCTGCTAATTTTTGACTTTCCATGATTGTTTGTACGTCATCTATGATTAACAGGCAGTGAACTGACTGTAAGTGTTTCATCAATTGCAAGATTTGGTGGCCTGTGTTGTCTGGTAATTCAGTTTCTTGTTGCTGAGATAGGATTGAAATTAGCTCTGTTAAAAATTCGGATAAGGTTGGGGTGTAACGTAGCGATCGCCAAATAACGTAATCAAATTTGTGCTGAAGTTGTCTTGCTAGTTTAACTGCCAAACAACTTTTGCCAATTCCTGCCATTCCTAGTAGCGCTATTAGTCGGCATTCATCTCCCACTATCCATTGCTTGAGAGTTTGTAGTTCTTTTTTACGTCCGTAAAATACCTCTGCTGCTGGTGCTGAGTCAAGATAGATACATTTTCCTTGAGTCAAGCTAGAAATACTATTGGATGAATTTGGGGTCTGATATTGTTGGTAGAGAGAAAGTATAAGTTGTTGGAGTTTGGTAAACTTGACAGGGCCTTTTCCTTCGATTTCAAATTTTTGATATAGCTGGCTAAAACGTTGGCGTATAGAAGATGGGTTAACACCAAGCTGTTGGGCGATCGCTACTATATCATAACCTTCTGCTGCTAGTGTTAGTGCTTCTTGTTCAGCTCTCGAAATGCTATATTCGCTGGCTATGGCCTGTATAAATTTCTGAACTCCTTTTTCTTCAAGTTGCATGGCTTTTTGCTTATATGTATAAGATTTATTGATACTACAGTATCATTTATTTGGTATTTTTTTTTTTAAAATGAGATGAATAAGCTAAATATAACTAGATTTTCTCTATTTATTGGTTTACTAAGAGTGATATTTAAGTAAGCTGTATGCTATATCATACCAAATCCGGTTCTGAAAAACCATTTTAAAATATCGACTAAATCTATTGATATCAAGCATTTAGGGTATAAAATACAAATAGGTATGAGAATCGGATTTAGTATAAGCCCTTATATTTTTTTTAATTTCAGGGGAATAGCATCTTTCTACAGAGGATAAAATTGACATTATGATTTGACTCAGTTATACTTGAAACAAAATAATTTGAATAAGATAAAAATAACAATGAGTCACACATTAGGCTCTTGTCCCACTTGTGGTAAGGAAATTACAGAACAAGATGAAATATATTGTTCTGTATGTGGTACGGAGTTAGCAGAAGTCAGGGAACAATCATCTCCTGTCCCTGATATTAAGCCTAAACCTCTAGCAACTGAACTATTAACCAATAAAATAACTGAACAAAAGGAGGAACACCAAGCATTCCAGCCATCTCTAGGGGAAGCAAAAGCAAAAATCATTCTCAAACGAGGTGGCGTACTAACTGAGAAGACCTTTTTAATTTCTGGAAAACAAGCAATTATAGGTCGGTTTGACCCTGATAGTGGTCCAGTTGATATAGATTTAAGCTGTTTAGAGGCAGCAGAAGTAGACTACCTCTCCCGTCACCACGCAAAAATATGGTGCAATGACTTTGGAGAGTGGTTTTTAAAAGATTTAGGGTCGAAAAATGGCAGTTTCTTCCGTAGCCCTCCAGACCTCAAGTTTGAGCGTGTGACTGGCGAACAGCAGATTCGTAAAGGGTATGAAATTGCACTAGGAAATGTTCAATTTGAGTTTTGTCAGGACTTGCGTAACGACACTAACGATAGTGGTGATATCTGGGATAATGACTAAATTATACACCATATATAGCGGTACTGCGTAAGTCCTGTTTGTATTCAATATTAAAGTAGAAAGATTATGCTAAATCCTTGTTTAAAACCTCATCGTAATAAATTAAAAGCAAATACTACTGAAGAGCAAAAATTGTTTGTTATGCTCAAAGTTATACCCCAAGCTGAGATAGCAAAAACTCGTTCTTCCCTAGCCTTGGCACTGGTTATTGACACTAGCAGCTCTATGCAAGAATATGCAGACCAGATAAAAGCGGAGAAGGAAATTAAGATGAGAGGTCTTCAGGGACAACAGGAAAATACAAGGGACGGTACTTATCAGGTTTTTAAGTTATCTCAGGATACTAAGCTAAAACAGGCAATCAAAGCAGGACAAGCTTTAATTGATGATCGACGTCTAACGCTGGAAGATAAACTAACAGTGATTCATTTTGATGATAAGGGAAAAACACTTTTGCCTTTAACAACGTTATCTAATAATAATAAGCGAGATGCTTACCAGGCAATAAATGAGTTGGAGCGTTATTCTGGCGGAACTCAGATGAGTCAAGGAATGCTCTGTGCCCAAAAAGAGTTATCTAAATTACCTCCACAAGTAGCTAAACGGGTGTTAATTCTGACTGATGGTAGAACTTTTGATGAGTCTGAATGTGAATCATTAGCACCACAGTTTGCTGAATCAAATACACCTTTGATTACAATTGGCATTGGAGAAGATTATAACGAAGAGCTTTTGCTGAAATTATCTGAAATAAGCCTGGGACGACCTTATCATCTTCAGGAAATATCCCAACTGAGTGAAATTTTTGAGCAAGAAGTCGGTTCCACAGTTAAGGAAGTAGTAACAGATTTACAAGCTACAATTTCCACAGTAAAAGGGGTTAAATTAGAAAGTATTACACGAGTTTACCCTAGTCTTTCACCAGTAGATATAATTAATTCAAAAAAGTGTATGTTGGGAAATATTATTGCAGGTGATTATACAGTATTTGTTTTAGAGTTGATAGTATCAAAAATTGAGCGTCCTCCCAGTCGTGTAAGAATTGCTCAATTGGGGTTAGTAGGTAATGCACCTGCGTTGAACAGACGAGAGGAATTTCCAGTTCTAGATTTGTTTGTAGAGTTTACAACAGATAAAGAAGCATGGGGTGATGTGGATGAAGAAGTATTAGGTTATGTACAACAGAAAAATTTGGATTGCATGATTCAAGATGCGGTACAACAAGCTCCTGTTAATCCCCAAAAAGCTCGGCAGACATTACAAATGGCTCAAAACATTACAAAAATCCAAGGAAATTCTGCAGTAACAAAGATGTTAGATAATGCTGTTGATGAGTTCAACAAAACGGGAAAAATTTCTTCTAATACCACTAAAACAATACGTGCAGGCTCTCGCACTAAAACTATTAAAGTGTAAAATTCATTGTTTGATAGCAATTTTTGATGTAAGTAAATATTTTTTCAAATTTAATATGCTTTGTCCTTATTGCTCATGGAAAAATCCCCCTAGTTTGAAATCCTGTCAATCATGTGGTTCTCCATTAACCATTAATGAAAAATCATCAGAAGTTTTACCACCAGGAACAAAACTAGATAATGGTTTATATACTGTAGAAAAAAAGCTTGGTCAAGGTGGTTTTGGCATTACTTACCTATGTAAAGAAGAAAGATTAGACCGTTTTGTGGTACTCAAAGAATTATTTCCTGAAGGGTGTCATCGGCAAGGATCTACAGTTATTACAAGTAGGAGATGGAAAGCAGAAATTTACAATAATTTCAAAGAAAAGTTTCTCAAAGAAGGGCAAACTTTAGCAAGGTTTAAGCATCCTGGAATTGTCCGTGTGTTTTCTTACTTTAAAGAAAATAATACTGCCTATATTGTTATGGAGTATTTACAGGGTAAAACCTTGGAAGGTTTATTAGAAGAGCGAGGCCAACCTCTACAACAGAGGGAAGCAATTAGCTACATTGAAAAAGTGTGTAATGCACTAGAAGTTGTTCACCAAGCTAGTTTTTTACACCGCGATCTAAAACCTGATAATATTATGATAACAGAAAACGGGCAGGTAATTTTAATAGATTTTGGTTCAGCGCGACAGTTTATTCCTCAGCAAACGCAAAAATTTACAACTATTTTAACGCAAGGATATGCACCCCCAGAACAGTATCAGACACAAGCAAAATTTGGGAGCTTTACAGATATTTATGCCCTTGGTGCAACTTTATATCACTTATTGACAGGGAAAATACCTGTCAGCGCACCAGATAGGAATGTAGGAGTAGAACTGAAATCAGTAAAAGAACTCAACCCTACTGTTAGAGCTTGTGTTGATAAAGCAGTAATCAAAGCAATGGCATTGAAAGAACAGGAGAGGGTACAGTCCGTTAAAGATTTTTTGAATCTACTATACGGACGTAAACCAGATATTGAGGGAAAAAAAACTCCTTTCTATCAAGTTTATCCCAATCCCTGGGATGCTTTTAACTCTCAATAATACTGAGATGAACCAGTCTATTGTGCATTCCTGAATCAAGGTATGAAAAGAAAAACTGAATAATCTTAAGTATTTGTCATTCAATAGTTAGTTGAGGAGTAGCAAAAAATACAAATCAGACCTAAAATCTGCAAACCCATCTATCTATTGATACGAAAGATAGATTTTTAAGATGAAAAATTGTTACTAAAAAGGAGCAAATATATGTCACATTGTGCAGCTTTGATTTACGCTAGAACTTATGAAGTAGACTTTCGCTTTATAGCAATGCCAGAAGATTTTACTTCCGATGACAAAAACTGGGCTTGGGATTATATTCGTGTTACGACGCGCACTCCTGAACAGCTACCAGAAAACCCCAGGTGGTCAATCTTTAAAAATGACCGATATTGTGTTTTTGGTGTTACTTGCATGGTCAGAGAACTTATTGGCAGACCAACAGGTGAAAACTCTGAGGACTTGACAAAAGATTCCAAAGGAAGACCCATTTATATTTTCGCGGGATATGTGACACAAATAGGTCAAGAAATAGCTAAAGAAAATAAGATTTATATACCACCTTACTCCGGAAATAATCTAGAGCTTTTCCAACCGTTATACGAATATGTTAGTAATCAATGGTTAGTTAAGTCTTATGAACCACAGAGTAGAAATGCAACTCCCTCTGAGTATAAAGCTTACTTTTCTCAGGAACAAACTATTGAAACTTCTCAAGACTTTGACCAAGGATACTTTGCTTTAAATACTGACAATTCTCAAATTGTTTCTTGTTGGCCAGATGTGGCTGAATCCGCCGTAAATAATCATCGAAAAAATCTTTGGTTGGCAGCGTCTAAAAGTCTAGAAAATTTTTTCCAGAAAAATGTCTCTTTATGTCTAGGATTAGCAACAGAAAAAGATGCTTTATCTGGACTTTTTCTTAATGCTAGCGTAGTTAATCTTAGACAAAAAGATAATAAAATAAAAATCACAGAAACTAGGGTACAACCTGAAGAAAATCCTCCACAACCAAACACTACAAGAACCATAGAAAATCCTCGACAACGAAACACCACAAGAATGAGAGAAATTCCACAATTTGAAAGTAACGAAAGTGGATTAGAAATAGTGGATTTTGTTGGAGCTGGAGTTGGAGTTGTTCTCGGATGGAAAATGGCTGGATTGGCAGGCATTGTAGTCGGTGGAGGAGTAGGTTGGATAGCAATAGGTTTGTTGACAGAGAAAGGAACAGGAGGAAAAATTCGTAAAATAGTGGAGCAAAGTTTTTTAGAAAATCAGCGAGAAGGAAGAAGAAACAATCGTTCCTATACCCCTAATCAAGACGAAAATTATGGATTTAGAGCAAAAAACGAGGAAAGAGATGTACAAGAGTCAAAAGACTCTGAAGGAAATGCAGACGATTCAAGTTGGTTCTAACATTGGGGATTTAGTCCATATCGCAGATACTTTCAGCATTCGTAAAATGAAGTTTCCCAAGAGTACATATCTAAGAAAATTACAGATAGTGAAATATCAGAGGCAACAATGAAAATTGTGATGGTAGGACATACCAATGTTGGCAAAACAACTTACATGGCATCTCTTTACGGTGTGATGCAGCAGAGTATAAATGATTTTTGTTTGAAAGCAGTTGATTCAGAAGATCGCCAAGCACTACTTAAATTAGCTGATGACATCCAAAAAGGTAAATATCCTCTACCAACAGACCAAAGGAGTGAATACAAATTTAATTTACGATACCAAGGAAAAGATGTTTTTCCTTTTACATGGGCAGATTATCGAGGTGGAGCAATTATCCAAAAACAGGATAGCGAACAAGCACAACTTTTGTTGGAAGACCTCAAGAAGACTGATGGCATTATGATGTTTTGCGATGCAGATGCCTTGGCCCGTGGGAATATTCGTAGTAATCAATTGGGGAGGATGACAACTTTAATAAGTCAAGCATTACGAGAGTTGGAAAATCCTATATCTCTAAGCATTATTTTGACAAAAGTTGATTTAGTTCCTAAGTTTACTAAAAATATGCTCTCCCCCTTTAGTGGTATTATCAAAGCTATCGAGGTCAGCGATTTAGTGTTAGGAGCTTTGATACCTGTTGCTTGTGGACATCAGTTGATTAATATACCTCTGCCTTTACTATTTACACTTAGTTCAGGAGTAGTGATAAAGAGGGCTTCTCTAGAAAAATTGTCTAAAGACCATTATTCTAGTGCGCTAAATTGGGAAGAAAAAAGTAAAGGTTTTTCAGGGTTGGTCAGGTGGGTTCAGGATACATGGAATGGAGTTACTACAGATGAAGAGATGGCAAGAAGAGAAAGAGAAAAAGCCATTCAGACCCGTCAAGAATATGAATCTATTCTTGAACCTGCAAAAGCTTTGGTTAGTTATATCAACAAACTACCAATTATTCAAAAGGGCATGGATACAGTTGATTATCTTAATAAAATCAACTCATGCCAAAATACTGAATTCAGCTTGCAATCAACAAAAACAGGTTCTTTTTATCAGACCTATACCGATCCCTTTGATGCTTTTAATTAAATAATCAGGAGATAATTATGATTGATGATATCAAAATTACGATGCTAGGAACTACAGGAGCAGGTAAAACCTGTTATCTGCTTGGTATGTATTCTGTTATGCAGACTGGAGTTAATGGTTTTACTCTTAGTGCCAAAGATATGGATGTTGATCTTGACTTAAATGATTTGTGGGAAAAATTAGTTGATACTCAAGGAGAGGATCGCTGGCCTCCGCCAAATGCAGCAGAAGTCAAAGATTATGATTTTGACTTTAGCTATGGTTTTCAGCATATTATGAGTTATAAATGGGTAGATTATCGTGGTAGAGCTATGAGCGATCGCTCAACTGAAGGGGATGTTCAAAGGTTAATGGAACACTTTGAGAATTCTTCATGTTTGTTTCTTTGTATATCAGGGGAATACCTGAAGGATCAGATAACCCCTGATACTATTAGGAAATTGCAAAGTCATCGCATGACCGGTTTTCTGCAAAAAATTAGCAATCAAATTAAACCCACACCTAATCGGCCATTTCCTGTCGCTATTGTGATTACTAAATATGACCTGTGTAGTGAGCGCAAAACGCAAGAAATAATTGAAGAAATCAAGCAAAACTTGTATCCGGCATTGTTTACACCAAATTCAGGATGGTTAGTAATGATTTGTCCTGTAAGTTTAGGGAAAGACCTTAGTAGCGATCTTGATTCTGGGAATATTTCACCTGAAAATGTTCATCTTCCTGTGGTTTTTGCAATTTATTCTAAATTAAGAGAGCATGGTTTAATGCTCAAAGGTGAACAGATATCCTCTCAAGGTTCATTGAAAAGTTTAGAAAACACAAATTTCTTTATGAAGTGGTTACACAGCAGTGAAATTAAAGATCAAAAAGACAAACTTTACAAGTTAGGAACAGAAATTCAAAAAATAGAAAAAGACATGATTTTACTTGCACAAGAATTACAAAAAGTACCAGTTTTTCTTAATGGTAAGGAGGTAACAATTGATGTCTAATTACAAATGGGCTTCTATCGTTTATAGTCGAACTTATGAAGTAGATTTTCGCTTATTAGCTGTTCCTGAAAACTTCAATGCTAACGACAAACAATGGTCATTAGATTACATTCTCGCAACGACACGGTCGGCTAAAGAACTTTCTGAAAAACCTCGATGGTCACTATTCAAAAACTCTAAATACTGCGTTATAGGTGTAACTTGTATGCTTAGAGATTTAATTAGTCAAGATTCTCAAATATCTGAAGACATGACCAAAGATTCTAAATTGAGACCTCTTTATGGTTTCTTTGGATATGTTTCAAAGGTAGGAACAGAAGGTAAAAATTCTGATTTTCCTTTTTACAGAGATAATGACATTAAACTTTTTAAACCTTTGTATCAATATATTAGCGAGCAATGGTTAGTCAAAAATTACGAAGAATTGAGTAGAGTTTCCAAATTAACTGAATATAGAGATTTAGATTATGTTCAATCTCAACCATCCACTGATGATAGCATGGATTCTAATCTACTGCAGTTGAATTATCAATACCAATCTCATAGATATTCTAACCAATCTCGCCAACAGATTTTTCTTTGGCCAGATTCTAAGGAATCTAGGCGTAAGCTTTGGATTAGTGCTTATAAATGTAAATATCCAACTTCTTTATACTTGGGATTAGTCAAAGAAAATGACATTCTTAGTAGTCCTTTTTTAAATGGAACTAATGACAAAATTACTAAGCAAAAAATCATAGATAGATATCCTCAAAATGTCAATGAATGGGATGAAGCGTATAAGGCGTTAGAGCCAAACAATTCGAGTAAAACTGTTAGAAGAATGACTGATGTAAACAATAAACGCAGGAAAGATTCACGTCAAAATCAGAAAAATTTTGATTCACCTACTAATGACTCACAAGAATTTAATGTTGTGGACTGGGTAGTACAAAAGGCTAAAGATGATTTGAAACAAACAAAGAAAGATGTGAATAAGTTGTTAGATTTTATGATAGAGGACGAATCCCCCAAAAATACTGACAACACAAAATATTCCAGAGAAAAAAGTAAGGACAAAAACAGGAAAAAAGGACAAAAACGCCGAAATAATAGTTCTGGTAAAACAAAAGATTTTGGATTTAAGCCTAAAGAAAAAGAAGAAAACTCTCAAGAGAAAGATTGGTTTTAAAATATTACGTTAGAAAAAATTATATTGCTCCTAAATTGTTATAGAGAGCATTCGTAATTCGGCGTTGCTAATTAGATATAAGCAATGCCAATAATTATTAAATTTGTGATAGTCATAAAATTAAAATACTATGGAACTTCCTCTCGGAACCAAACTAAAAGACGGTAATTTTCATATAGGTAAACTATTAAAAAAAGGATATTTTAGCATTACCTACATGGGAAGTGATGCGAAATTACAGAAACCTGTAGTCATTCAAGAATTTTTTCCTCAAGGTTGCACCCGTAATCAATATAGCATCCAACCATCAGATTCTATTAAAAATAACTCTCAAGAGTTCAAGAATGAATTTCTCAATGAAGGACGTATTTTATCTAAAATAAATCATCCCAGTATAGTTGTCTATGAATGTTTTAAGGAAAACAATACTGTTTATAGAATTAGCGAATATCTTCGGGGTAAAACTCTCCTGGAGTTATTAGAATCTAATGGTTATTTACCAGAAGATGAAGTTATTAGGTATATTAAAAAGGTTGGAGAAACTCTGGAAATATTACATGAAAGAAATTTATTGCACTTAGATATTAAACCTGAAAATATATTTTTAACTGAAGATGGGCAGGTGGTGCTGACAGAATTTGGAGAAGCAAAGCAAGAAGCGGAAAGAAAAAGGTTAACACAACAAATAGGCTTAAATCCCAATAGTGTAAATATTCCTAAAACCTTAAGACATGGTTATGCAGCTAAAGAGCTATTTCTCATAGGAGAAAAACTAGGAACTTACACTGATATTTATGCTTTGGCAGCTACAGCATATCATTTATTAAGTGGAAAAATACCTACGCCAGCTATTGAACGTTTAAAAGGTAAGGAGCTTAATCAATTATCTAATATTAGCTCTGTAACTAATTCTGCTGTAATGAAGGGATTAAAAATAGAAGCTCAAGAGCGTATTCAAAGTGTTAGAGATTTTCTTGCCATATTTGATATAGATAACAAGCCACCGATTAATGATGTACCGATGGAACCTGAAATAGTGGAAAACCAAGAGCAAAAATTAATTAACTCTTTCGCTAATTTTTGTGTTGAATTAGAACAGACATTTGATACTTTTTGTGAATTACTTATTAATTTTTTAACTATAGATCCTGGGATTTTTGAAAATAAAAAATTTGTCGAACAACTGAGAAGAAA
>JBCDDV010000027.1:0-11304 GCA_039180145.1 Cyanobacteria bacterium P01_G01_bin.49
GGTGGTTGAGGTTGGAATCATCTCTATGTTTACCCCTTCTCGCACCAGCAAAGCAACTCCGCCGTGTCCCTTGGCGAGCTGACTGGCCTTATAGGTGGGTCCCCTACCCGAATAATAGACTCCCAAATAATAGTAAGGTGGCGAAACCCGATTGAGACAACCATCAATAATCATAATATAACAGTCACTCAACAAAGACCCAATGTAAGGATAAGAGTGACTGACAAGATTGCGATATTTTTGGACTAATTTTTCACGAATCATTTTTACAATCCTTCCAATTGAAGTTGTAAGATAGATCAGAAAATAAAGAAGCCTTAATACAATAATGTTTGATTTTTGCGCATTTTTTGAAAAAGATCTCGTGATGACTGATACAATCTTCAATGGGAGAATCAGAAAACTGTATTGCAACCTCATCAACTGGGCAATTTTCGTTGATTTTTGGACAATACTTGGGCTTAAGACAAGATAATTTAACCGTCTTATGATTCTTTTTTGACAACTCTAACTCTCGCCCAAAGAGAAACTCACTGTAATCAGCTACATTATCCAATCCAATTAGATTAAGAAGAATCTCTCCCATCATCCAAAAGGTTGTTTTGAAAGCAAATGTTTTCCACTTTGTTGTATTCATTGGAAACCTCAGTCAAAGCAGTGTAATGTGAGCTTTTAATATCCATAAAATGTTTCCCTTAAAAGACTGCAATTAGGGATAGGAAGCCGTAGCATTTGCCACGACTTCCCCAGCAGATGGACAAGGAGAGTAAGTCAAGACTCTAAGCCAAATAGGCCTCTTGGTGAGTTTTAATGGTGCAATTAGAACGAGGATAAGCAACACAAAGCAGTACCCATCCTTTCTCAATTTGTTCATCATCGAGAAAGCTTTGATCTTCTTGATCGACTTCTCCTTCGACGATACGTCCAACACAGCTAGAACAAGCACCAGAACGGCAAGAAGAGGGAAGATCAAGACCTTCTTCTTCAGCAACATCAAAGATATATTGATCTTCAGGAACCTCTAGGGTAACATCGACTTCTGCGATCTCTTCTTTCTTGCCTGTCTCCTTATTCTTTCTTTTGGCAGTTTTCATCAGGCGAACTTGGTATGTAGCACTCATGAGTGTTCTCCTTAAAATAGGAACGTTAACTATTGATTGTTAATGATTAATTACTTCAAAAAATGAAATAATCACTATTAACGAATCAAACCTTTTTTAGCTACAAGGTGTAGCTTGGCCGCCGCAGTTTGCTGTAGAGAAAGACTTGCCGCAGCCGCAAGTATCAGTTGCATTAGGATTTGTAAAGGTAAATCCACTTTGCGTTAAGCTGTCTACAAAATCAATTACCACACCATCTAATAAAGAGGCATTGTTGGGATCAACATAGATGGGGACATTTTCTTGTTCAAAGCGTAAATCTTCTGTATTGGGTTGGTTAACTAAATTAAGGGCATATTCATAGCCATTACAGCCACCGTCTTTAACACCAACACGAATTCCGGTAATTTTGCTTGATTCTCCCTCTAAGAAAGTACGGAGTCGAAAAGCAGCTTTTTCAGTTAAGGTGACAGTCATCGATACCTCCTGGGGAGTTTGGTGAGTGGGGGAAGAAAGAGTAAGAGGAGTGTGGGAAGTGTGGGAAGATAAAATTCCTTTCTATTACCTATTCTGATTATCTAATTACCTGTTCACTGTTCACTGTTCCCTGTTCTCTGGTTACATAACTCGTTAACCGTTGCTGACCGACATTGCCGCAAACAGGACAGTTTGGATCGTGATAGGGACGACGTTTAGCAAAGGTTGCACTTCCCAATTCCATGGTCAGAAGTTGACCCGTTAAGGGTTCTCCAAGTCCGGTGAGAAGCTTAATGCCTTCTAAAGCCGCTAAACAAGCTAAACTGCCTGAAACCGCGCCTAAAACTCCAAATCCCCAGCGATCCCAACTGGGTTTTTCAGGAAAAATGCAAGATAAACAAGGAGTTTCGCCAGGAATAATGGTAGTTAAATAAGCATCCATGCCACTCATGGCTGCTTCTACCATGGGAACACCCCAACGAACACAGGCCCCATTTAACAGATTTCGTTCTTTGAAGTCAAAGGCGCAGTCAAAAGCAATATCAGCCTGTTGTACCAAAGCATCAATATTATCAGCCGTCACAAACTCATTCACTGCCTCAATTTCAATCTCAGGATTAATATTTAAGAGAGTTTCCCTAGCTTTATAAACCCTAGGTTGACCTACCCAACTATTGGTCATCAAAATCTGACGGTTGAGATCATCGAGGCGAAGATCACCCCCGCGAACCAGAATTAATTTACCAATGCCTGCAACTGCAAGGTAAAGGGCAACAGTTCCGCCGAGACCACCGACTCCCGTAACCACGGCAGTGGTGTCCTTGAGGCGTTTTTGTCCTTCCTCGCCGAAACCAGGTAGTTGTATTTGTCGTGAATAGCGTTCTCGTTCTGCGGGAGTGAATTCCATGATAGTTACTTAGTTTCGGCTTCTTTGGCTAAATCTTCGAGTAAGACCACATTACTTGGGGTATCTTTGAAGACTTTGAACAGTTTGGTTTCTAGAGGACTAGCGGTTTTAAATAGTTCGTAAGCTTCCTCAAAAGCTAACTTATATTTGGCTAATTTTTCACTTTCACTGAGATCGGGGAAGGTTTTATCGACTTCTGAGATAAGAAGAGAGAACTGCTTAAGGATATGGAGGCGATTAACATTAACAAAAGTAGGGTCATAACTAATACCAAAAAATTCCAAGTAGTCTTCGGTGTCGGTGAGTTTTTTGAACCCGGTCAGGGTTTTGGGGGTATCAGCAGTAATCGTCATTTTAGGGTTTCCTCCCAGATGATAAGTTTTTTCTTTAATTGATCCAACTCACGAAATATTTCGTAAGTTTTTTCAGCAGTTTCTACCAGCATTTCGTAGTCTGTTGGTAGTCCTTCTGCAAGATCATGCAAGTCCATTTTCATTTGACCAGCTTTAGAATTGAGTTTGCGAACCTTCTTTTTTAGGTCAGCAACGGCTTCTGGTGTTGGGTTTATTTCTGTGGTAACTGTCATCGTTTTTCCTCGCTTAACGACTTAGAAATTAGGAAGAATAAAAGACAAATAATTGCTTATTTTCCCAAATTAAAGCTTTGAAACTTCAGGAAATTTTTGAACTAATTCAATACCAGAATTAACCAATTTTGACCCTTGTTCGTTTAACTTTTCTAAGGTATCAAAGCCGAAGCGATGAGCATCTCTCAAACTACGAGAAACCACCATTAATTTACCGCCCCAAACTAAAGCCCAGCCAAATCCTTCATGATTCAAGTCAACAACAACTTGACATAATAATCCTGTTTCTTTTTCAATCAAAGCAGCGATCGCCCGAAAGAAACAAATGATTCTTAATTTTGTGGCCGGATCGATATCTCCTTCGAGAGAAATTTCCCGTCTTTTCTTCTTAGGCACAACATAGGGTGCAATCACTAATTCGTCTGTCCAAGTGCGATAAACACCATAATGATCATAAGCACGAATTTGCTGCACTAATGATTGTAAGAAGGGACTTTCTGAGACTAAAAGAGAATTGGTTTCGGAATTAGTTGTTGTTGTCATGATAACAATTAGGAAGAGAGTTTTTCAGTTATCAATGAACAATTTGACAATTTGTTTTTGCTTAATTGTTCAGAGAATATCGAGATCTATTCGGAAGATGTAAATAGAGAGTTAGGCCTTGATTTATTAGGGAACACAATCACCTATTGCTCGCTGCCTTCTTACGTTTCAAACTCGGAAATTATTGAAACACGCTATTCCCTATTGTTACTTCTGAAAGAAGTCTATTCATCATCTTCAAAACTGGCAGTTTGTGTTTCTTTTTGCAAAACTTTGCGTAACCAGGGAGGAGGATTTCCTTTCAAGGTTTTGACTAATTCATGGAGAATTTCATCAATTTTATCTTGATCCGTCCGTGCCTTAATCGGGGTAACATTTTTGCGGATTAAACGGGCCGCTGCACCACCACCAATAGCAGACACATAGAGTAGCGTACAACCATCTAACGCTTCTAATTTTGGCGTTAATTTGTCTTCATTTCCGTCCTCTTTTAAGTCACCACCAAATTCTAAAGTGTTGACAAAATCAAAGCCGTTAGGTGACACATCATATAAGTCAATATTCTTCGCCCAACCGAAGTGGGCATTGACGTGGACGTTATCGCTAGTTGTAAATGCAACTTTCATGATTTTCCTCTCAGATGAATGAAATAAGGGAAAACTTTAGTGATTTGAACCCATTTTAATGAAGGGTAATGGGACTATGTTTGGCTTCTTCTTCCATGAGAATATTGCCAACATCAAATAGAAACTTCATAGTGCCACGATATCCGACTAAACACCGTTGTCCTAATCCTAATTTATCGAAAACAGGATAACCCATCCGATATAGGGGGGCATTGAGACGTTTGGCTAGAGAGGTTCCATGAGAATTAGTAATAATTAAATCTGAACCTACGGCCAATGTTTCTAAATCCTCTAAGTCACCAATCGTAACAGTATTAACGGGTAAATTTTTCAAAATAGGGGATTTTGTTGTGGTAACAGCCGCCTGAATTTCTGCCCCCATTTCTGTTAATAACCAAGCCGTTTGATAGAGTAAATCGGGTTCTAGGGCCAGGGAAACTTTTTTGCCGCCAAAATAAAAATGAGTATCAAGAATCACATCTTGTAATTGACGACGTTGCCGCTGTAAATGAAAAGGAACATTCGGCACAATCGGAAAGTGATGATCGCAACGAGCCGTTAAAATTTGGGACAATTTCCATAAGACAGCATCCACTGCATCTAATCCAGCTAAACGGGGAAATACTTCATAATTGGTGCCAAAACGTTGCTGTAAAATTGTGGCAGCTTCCCGCATACTTTCCCCAATCGCTAAGGTTAAACAAGAACGGTTTAACTGCTTTAATTGAGTTAAGCTGGTTCCCCCTGAAGTTACGGTATGATAATTGTCCTCTAAATGACCATCAAGAGAACGGGATAAGTCAGGAATCATGATCGGCGTTAACCCGAAAGCTTCAACAACAGCCTTGATTTCTTCCACATCCCCAGGAGATAGATAAGAACCACATAATACCGTCACTTGAGGTTTCATACCGACTGTGGGGAGTTCATCATCAACTACGTTGCCATAATCTGCGGCGACAATGCTTTCTACGGCTGCAGTATAACCATCTTGCAAAGACCCTTTATAATCAGGGGTAGAGACAGAAATAATGGGGAAAGAATCTAATTCTGGATGCTTTTCTCTAACAATTTTGAGAATGCGCTTCATATCGTCTCCCCTTGTCTCCGTCAACCCAGTGGTTAACAAGCCGATAACTTGGGGATTATACTTTTCGAGAATGGTTAAAATTGCCTGTTCTACATTATCTTCCCCCCCTAAAATAGTGCTAACTTCTGTCATGGCAGTGGTAGACAGGGGAATAGATTCACGAAAATGACGCACTAACACCACCTTAGCAAAGGCAGTACAACCCTGGGCCCCATGAAACAGAGGCATCATTCCTTTCAACCCTAAGAACGCTAACGCTGCCCCTAAAGGTTGACTCATTTTCAACGGGTTAACTGATAAAGACTTGTTGGGACTTAGAATGGTAGTCATTGCTTTGTTGGGTTGGTTTTCCGGTGTGTGGGAAGCAGGGAACTTCGGAGTAGGGAGAAGATTATTCAAACTCCGAACTCTGAACTCCGAACTCCGAACTCTCATTCGCCTTCTGCTTCTAAATTCAATAAGCTTTCATGCTCCTGTTGCCAAATTTCCCAAGGGGCGGCTTTTCGTACTTGTCGCCAGATGGGACTATGGACTGCTTCGTTTAACTCCCTAGCCATTTCAACCATACCCACATATCCTGCATAGGGATGGTGACGTTCTTGGTTAATATCTAAGAACGGAATTTTTGCTTTGAGGGCAGTGTATTGGTTCCGTCCCCCAGCCACCAATAAATCAGCTTTCGTCTTTTCAATCACCCGTAATAACTCTTCTGGGTTGCCTTTTTCGAGCATGATGCCATCTTTACCCAATAAGTCTTTAATGCGGGCTTTATCTTCTTCGGTGCTTTTTTTGGTGCTAGTGGCTACCACTTCCATGCCTAAATCTTGCGCTGCAGAGACAATAGACCAACTCTTAACGCCTCCGGTATATAGCACCATACGCTTCCCTTTTAATTGCTCCCGATAAGGGGCCAACGCAACATCTAACTGGGTAGTTTCTTCAGCAATAATTTCTTCAACCCGTTCTTTTAAGGCATCATCCCCAAAAAATGCAGCAATATTCCGTAAACAACGGTTCATATCACCGATTCCATAAAAAGACTCTTCAATGTAAGGAATGCCATAGCTTTCCTTCATAGCAGAAGCCATATTAATTAAAGCTTTAGAGCAGATCATCACATTTAATTTAGCGCGATGAGCAGCACAAACCTCTTCGTACCGTGCGTCACCTGTAATTTTCGCTAAAACCCGAATACCCGCCTTTTTAAACAGGGGAAGAACACCCCACATCTCTCCAGCGACGTTGTATTCCCCAATTAAATTGATATCATAAGCTGTGGTATATTCCGGTTCTTTGGTACCGACAACGTGCTGTAATAAAGCTTCGCCACCCAAGCGGTTGCCAAGATTTTTACTACCGACAAACCCAGGAGAATGCACCGGAATCACTGGAGTGCCATGCTTGTTAGTAGCAGCCTTGCAAACTGCATCTAAATCATCTCCAATTAAGGCAGTAACGCAGGTAGAATAGACGAAAATGGCAGCAGGATTGTATTTTTTTATGACTTCGGCGATCGCTTTATAAAGCTTCTTTTCACCGCCAAAAATAACATCATTTTCTGATAAATCAGTGGTAAAGCCCATTTTATAAACCATTGGGCCACTAGAGAGGCTACCCCGACTATTCCAACTATTGCCAGAACAAGCGATCGAACCATGAACCAAATGGGCAGCATCAGTAATGGGAACTAAAGCAATAGAAGCACCATCGAAAGCACAACCGCCTTGAGCAGAACCAGGTTGAGCCTGTTGAGTACAAGCTTTATTTTTACCTTGACCTTCTTTGTGATGATTATGTTCGCAGCCTGGTTGCGTCAACAGTTCGTTGATCTTACCTTTCGTGAGTTTCATCTGAATTCCCTAATAATTACCAGTGACCAAACAATTCATAATTGATAATCAATAATCAACAATCAACAAATATAGTCTTCCACATCTCCCCCACAACCATCAGCAAGATAGGTCAGTGCTTTGAGTCGTAAAGCAACAAATTCTTGATACAAAGGATTTAACTTACACAAAGGAGGAATATGCAATAAAGTCCGTCCCAATATTTTGATATCTCGTTCAAAGGGACAAGAACAAGGAATTAAGCGACAAATGAGATGAGCGATCGCTGCACTTTTAACTTCCAGACGATCTAGCCAGCGTTTGAGGGGGAAAAGAGGATCAACTCTAAACTTTTTGCTTGAAGGATAAGAGATGGGACTTGTCATTGTCATTTCCTCATCTTTTCAAAATAATGGCAGAGAGTGTTTTTGAAAGTGTGGGGAGATATTTCAACTTCAAACTTTTTACTTCCAAAAGAGGGAGGGGAGAGGGGGGAGAGGGGGGAATAGATACTACCTCCCTGAATCTTCCTAATCTCCCTCGTATTCAGACCTTCCTTTAATTAACGAACTAAGTCGAAAGAAATATCCGTTACAGAAGGAGTATCGGTCTTGCGATCTAACGCTTCGAGAACCCCATTAGCGATCCAGTTGAGTAGGTTGATAGCACCTTCATACCCAATGGTGGAATAGCGGTGGAGGTGATGGCGATCAAAGATAGGATAGCCAATACGGATTAAAGGAGTCTTGGTATCCCGCTCAAGATATTTCGCGTAGGAATTACCAATTAAGAAGTCAACAGGTTCGGTGAACAGCAAGGAACGAAGATGCCATAAATCCTTACCACCCCAAACGGTAGCTTGTTGTCCAAAGGGACTAGCAGCGAGGAGAGCTTCAGCTTCAGCAATAAATTCCTTGGTGCTGTTGTGAACCAAGACATGGACAGGTTCGATACCCATTTCTAACATGAACTGTAATAAGCCCATGACGAGATCGGGATCTCCATAAACCGCAGCCTTTTTACCATGTACCCAAGCTTGGGTATCAGTCATCGCATCAACTGCACGTCCACGAGCGATTTCTAGCTCAGCAGGGATGGGATTTCCAGTCAACTCAGATAAGCCCATTAAGAACTCATCAGTTCCTTTGATACCCCAAGGACGATAGGTAAAGGTCTTTTGTCCCCATTCCTTCTGGATGTATTCACGAGTTTTAGGCGTGGTGTAGCTTTGTAGAGCAACAGTAGCTTCTGCATTAATAGAATCAGCAGCCGCCTCTAAAGGAGTTCCCTCTTGGTACATTTTGAATTCTCCTAAGTTGGGAGAATCTAAGTACATTTCGGTGTCACCTAAGATGGTTGCATTAACCCCTAAAGCAGCCGTTAAACTCTTCAGTTCCCGTAGGTTGCCCATGTAGGTTTCAAACCCAGGAATGAAGTTGATGGTTCCGTTGGTGGTTTCTTTCTTGTTACCTTCAGTTAAGGTAGAAAGAATGGATTTCATCATGCTGTCATAACCCGTGATGTGGGAACCCACAAAACTAGGCGTATGAGCAAAAGGCACGGGGAAATCTTCAGGAATTGATCCGTCGTTCCGAGCATTACCAATAAAGGAACCCAAGTCATCCCCAATAACTTCTGCCATACAGGTGGTGCAGACAGCAATCATTTTGGGCTTGTAAAGGGCATAGGAATTGGCTAACCCATCAACCATGTTTTTTAATCCACCGAAAACCGCAGCGTTTTCAGTCATGGAAGAAGAAACAGCACTAACAGGCTCTTTGAAGTGACGGGTTAAGTGGGTACGGAAGTAAGCCACACAACCTTGAGAACCATGAACGAAAGGTAAGGTTCCTTCAAACCCAACCGCAGCCAGTAAAGCACCCAAAGGCTGACAAGCTTTAGCAGGGTTGATGGTGAGAGCTTCACGAGAAAAATTCTTTTCCCGATATTCCCAGCTTTTTGTCCATTCAGCCACTTCTTGGACTTGCTCAGCAGAGGGCATCCCTTCAAACTGTTTCTTGTTGGCAAATAGTTCTTGATACTCAGGCTGGTGAAATAGATCAACGTGATCCTTAATGTTATTTACATTTTGAGCCATGGGTCGTAACTCCAGTATAGGATGGATATCTCAGACAAAAAATCCTGGAAAGAGGGGAGAGGGGAAAGGGTGGGAGCAGGAGAAGTATGGGGAGGGTGGGGAGAGGGAAAAATTTTACCCAGTCTCCTTATCTCCCAGTCTCCTTGTCTCCTTATCTAACTTGTCCCCCATGATCATCCTCTCTTTATTTATTCCAAGGGGTGCCAACTAATCCCCAAGTGGGACTGTTGAGGGCTAAGTCCATATCACGGGCGAAGATAGCGAAGCCATCATAACCGTGGTAAGGTCCTGAGTAATCCCAAGAGTGCATTTGACGGAAGGGAAGAGCCATTTTTTGGAAGACATACTTCTCTTTAACTCCAGCAGCCACTAAATCAGGCTTGAGAGCTTTAGCAAATTCCTCGAATTCGTAAGCGGTTACATCATCATAGATGAGGGTTGCATCGTCAACATACTTGGTTGTACGTTTGTAGTCATCACCGTGAGCGAATTCATATCCGGTTCCGATCATTTTCATGCCTAAGTCTTGGAAAGCAGGCACAACGTGACGGGGACGTAAACCACCCACCATCATCATGACGGTTTTGCCTTCTAAACGAGGACGATACTTAGCAAGAATCTCATCACATTGCTGTTGGTATTTCTTGATCACTTCTTCAGCTTTAGCTTGGATGGTTTCATCAAAGCGTGATGCGATTTCCCGTAAAGATTCAGCAATCTTGGAAGGGCCAAAGAAGTTGTATTCTAACCAGGGAATACCATACTTTTCTTCCATGTGACGACTGATGTAGTTCATGGAACGGTAACAGTGGATCAGGTTTAACTTAACGTTGGGAGTGGCTTTCATTTCGGTGAAAGTACCATCACCAGACCATTGAGCTACAACGCGAAGACCAATTTCTTCGAGTAAGATACGGCTAGACCAAGCGTCTCCACCGATGTTGTAGTCACCGATAATGGCAACGTCGTAAGGAGTGCCTTCAAATCCTTTTTCTTCGTTTTCTTTGTCCGCTTGGGGGAATACCCAGTCACGGATCATATCGTTAGCGATGTGGTGTCCTAAGGACTGAGAAACCCCACGGAACCCTTCACAACGGACGGGAACAACAGATTTTCCAGTGTCTTTGGCTTTCTTACGAGCCACACCTTCGATGTCATCTCCGATTAATCCAATGGGACATTCTGATTGAACAGAAACACCACCATTGAGGGGGAATAATTCTTCGATTTCGTCGATAATTTTACCGAGCTTCTTGTCTCCACCAAAAACGATATCTTTTTCTTGGAAATCGGAGGTGAAGTTCATAGTACCGAAGCTATCAACGCCAGTGGTACCAATGTAGTAGTTACGACGACCAGACCAGGAGTAGTAACCACAGCCAACGGGCCCGTGAGAGATGTGGATCATGTCCTTGATAGGACCCCAAACAACCCCTTTTGATCCTGCATAAGCACAACCACGAGCGGTCATAACCCCAGGTAAGGATTGTTTATTGGATTTTACACCGCAATCATCTTTGCCTTCTTCGTAAACACCAAGGTGCTTGTCACGTTTTTTAGCAGCTTTTTCGGGATAAGTCGACAGAACGTCGGCAATCAGCTTCTTATTTTCTTCAACGGTTGCCATGGTCTTCCTCTCAAAGTGGATATAGAAGGAAAATTACAGAAAGGGGTAAGGGGGTTAGTGAAGCATGAAGTATCAAGCACGAAGGTGAATATTCACTTCTCAGTTTGAACTTCTGACTTCTTTGACTCCCCCATTTCCCAATTGCATGGGTTTAATCAGATTAAACCGTGAAGTTACTTAGAACCTCTGGTCAAAGCTTGAGCTTGCTGATCAGCTTCCATAACTTTCTTGTACTCTTCTTCTGAACCGAGTAAACCGTAGTTGATTAACAGTTCTTCTAGTTCGTCGTTGTCGATGGGAGTGGGGATGGTGAGTTTGGTGTTGTTAACAATCTTGTTACCTAACTCACGATATTCTTGAGCTTGAGCGTGATCAGGAGAGTATTGAATAACAGTCTGACGACGTAATTCAGCTTCTTGTA
>JBCDDV010000028.1:0-11218 GCA_039180145.1 Cyanobacteria bacterium P01_G01_bin.49
TAGGGGTAGGAATGGGTGCATTTTTTCCCTGGTATGTGCCAGATTGGTGCGAATTTTTGAATTGCTTCGTTAGGTTGGTGTTTTGGGGGAAGTTGGTCATTACAAACTGCCTTATTATTTCCTGAAACCCTCGATGCTGCGGTAATTTATTATGGGGGAGAATTAGTCACTGATCCAGAAGTTTTAAACCCTTTGCAAATGCCCATTCTAGGGATCTTCGGGGAATTAGATCAACGTCCTTCTGTAGAAACTGTCAAAACTTTTGAAACTGCTTTAAAATCCCTTGATAAACAGGTACAAATTCATATCTATCCTGATGCCGATCATGCTTTTGCCAATCCATCAGGGGAACGATATAACCCAGAAGCTGCGGCAGATGCTTGGGAAAAAACGCAACAATTTCTCTCAGAACACTTAATGTAAACGTTTTATCTCCCAGATCAGAAGAGAGCCAACGACTTTCCGTGTTTCGTCTTGGCTCTCTTTACTGGTTCGCTCCTCACACTACATATAAATATATAGGAAACTTTGTGTTTTGTCACCACAGTTAAGATTTTTTTTTTATTTGTTGCTTAACTTTACAATTGGCTGCGGGGTGGTTGAGGAAACTGAGATAACCACAACCCTTGTAATAAATATTGTGTAATGGCAACTAACCCTAGTCTTGCTTGGGATAATTTTCGCTGTTTTTGCGCAATTATTCCAAAAATGCGGCAATAACGTTCAAAGTCTAAAAAAGACTGACTCAAATGGTTGGCTAACTTGATTTCATCGACAGTAGACTCGTTAATTAAGCGATCAGTGGTGATAATCATTTGGGAAATTAGCGATCGCTCAGCAGAATTAGAGACTCTTAATTGGTTTAATTCGGGGTTATACCAAGGAATCGGATTAGGGCATTTGAATAAGCTCAAATTTTTCTCAAATGTTCCATTATTTAGCTGAATAAGCTTCTCTTGAGCCGCTAAACGTAATAAAGTGCAGCAACGAGCATGGCTATATTCTATGGGAAATAAATGATTATAATTGGCTGATATTGTCGAAGATTGTTTTAGTGGCCATGGACAGCTTAGCAAAGTTTGTAACCAAATCTCTAAACTGCGATCGCTGACTTCAAACTCTAACCAACCTGGATCAACCAATCTCAAAGTAATACTCGACTGAGGAAGATGATCATCTTTTGGTTGTTGCTGTTTGATTAATTGGAATATCTCTGCTGCTAGGGTGAAGGGAGAAAAAGCAGACTGACGGACTAATTGAAAAGCGATCGCACTGCGATAAATAACTGAATTACGATCAGATAAACGAGATAGAGATAGAGTTTCTGGAGAAAGTTGCCCATTAGGCACTTTTAAATCGCTAAAATTGATCAATTGAGTTCCTAAAAATTGCTTTAATTGTCGTTGCCAGGAAAAATCAGTTATCTCAAACTTTAAATTGAAAGAATCACAAATGTTTCTCTGAATTTTCACATTTCACCCTTTGATTAAGGTAGACCAAGATTTTGAGTTATTATTAATAGTTAATCATTTACAATGTTTTCTCCTAATCCACCATTATTACCGGACAGCAATCTACCTTTCGATACTTGGCAAGAACTCTATAATTGGGCCCGTTGCCATTATCGTCAGCGTGTTTTTCATAAAGATCAGCAAATTCCAACCCGTCCTGGATTACTTTATTTAGTCAATCAAGGGGCAGTACGTCTCATTGGATTTTCTCCTATTGATAATGAACGGAAATTAAGCGCAAATGAAACAGTAGAAGAAATTTTTTTAGGCATTGTTGGCATTGGACAACCCTTTGAAATTACGAAACATCCCTATAGTATTATTCGTGCTGAAGCCCATTTAGAAAAAACCTCAGTTATTTGGTTATATTGGCATGAATTAGTCCATTCATTAACTTTGTATATCGAAGTATTAGAAATATTCCGTGAACAACATCAACGAAAATTAGTCTGGATGAGTATTCTCTCCCAAAAACGAACAATTGATCGATTAATTAAATTTCTAATCCTGTTAGCAACTGAAGAAGGAGAAACCACAGAGCAAGGTTATTGCTTACCCTATCCTTTAACCCATGCCCAAATTGCCAGTGCTATTGGGACAACTAGAGTAACAGTTACTCGTTTGATGGGAAAATTGCGAGAGGAAAAATTGATCCAAATTCATCAAGATAATCGGATTTGTTGGAAAGGTTGATAGAAAATAATATTAAGTAAGTACACAAAATAAATTACACAGTTTATCCCCCCTTCACCCCCCTTACTAAGGGGGGCAGGGAACAGGGAATGGGGAACAGCGAAAAGTGCGGTCTTGGGGTCTCCCCAAGTAGAGCAACTTTTCAAGAGAGGCAACAGAGAAGGAATATAGCGACTTAGAAATAATATCGGAATGTGTAATTAATTATGCTTAAGTACTTAACTAAGTTATCTTTCTTGACAAACAATGCCTGACCACTGAACCTTTTTTTCTTTGGTTCTTCGGTAGGAAAAGAAATGAGACGGAGACTGATAGGTGCAGTAAGGAGCGATCGCAATTTGTTCTCTTGAAATACCTAATTGTTGTAACTGTAATTGATTAACTCGTCGTACATCTAACCGCATTTTTCCTGCTTCTGGATCGGGCAGAATCGGAGAGTCAGGCATCTCTTCTAACCGTTTTAAAATGCTGTCTGACGAGTCTATTTCTTCTTTTTTGTACAAACTCGACCCCACTTCGACTGCCACGTCAGTAGATACCTGATAGACCTCTCCGCTAATGGCTGGCCCCATGGCAATGCGTAAATCTTCCAAAGAACTTCCCCAACTCTGCAAATAGGCGATCGCTTCTGGGACAATTCGTTTTGCTGTGCCTCGCCATCCTGCATGAATAGCCCCAATATAGCCTGTTTTTACGTCTCCAATTAAAACAGGGGTACAATCAGCACTAGCCACCCAAATGGCCTGTTTTTCTTGGTTAGCAACGATGGCATCAGCTTCGTGAAAGCCTTCTTTTGGTGGTTCTGCTGCAATTTGATTGGGGGTTAGGACACGGTTGCCATGAACTTGTTTAACCCGATAAGTGGTTGCTTGTTGATCAAGAATTTCTGTTAAATTTTCAGGGGTTCGCGGATAAAAAGGTTGGGTAAAAAAGCCGTGAGGCCAAGGTTGCAATAGAGAACAGGTTAGATAAGGTAACCCTTGCCAAGCTTGCCATTGCCAAGTGGGAGTTTGAGTTTGGCGATCGCCAATCAGAGAAGAAACCACAACAGATGACCTCAAATGTTTTGATCTATTGCTATCTTAAGATGAGACGTACACACAGTAATTTTTATATTGGTCTTCAAAGAAAAGATTGGTAGGATCATTCAATGATTAGCAATTTCATCAAGAGCATTGTTAATAACCTCCTCTTCCACGCCATGACGTTTGAGAGTTTCTATTAATTCCAAAAATGGATTATTTTCTAGCTTCTCTAAGTCTTCTCGTAAACCTTGTCCAATATAGTTTTTTATTAAAGATTGATAACCTGAAAAACCCAAAAAAGGTGCTATCTTGTTGATATCTTCAACGACATCTTCAGGAATCCGAAGCGTGATAGTTTTCATGGGGCGATCCTTTCTTAATCTTTGTTTCAACGTTTCAATTTTCATAATACTTGCGTTCTTGACGAGTAGCTTTACGAGCAGAAATAATTCTAATCATGTCATTTTCTGGCTGGATGTGAACCACAAATAAGAGAGAATTCCCTTTATCCATACCGATTATGGCATCTCTGGCTTCGTCGTTACCTCTAGCATCTACTACCACTAAAAAAGGCTTCTACTGCTCGTTCAAAGATAATTCCTTTGTGCTTAATTGCATTTTCCCTGGCTTTTTCATCATTCCAAATAAAAGTGATTCCCCTGCAAAGGAATAGTCGATCCATCTTCTCTATGATGCCCGATTTTGCATTTATATTTTAAGAAGAAACCACAACAGATGACCTCAAATGTTTTGGTCTACTCTTAAAATTTAGCGGGTTTGCGTAATAGATCGCTAATAGTGAGATCAATTTGGGGATTTCCTTCAAATACTGTTCCCACTTCAAACCTTTGTAATTGAATTTCGGCTAAGTGGTAAGCATCTGGGGGGAGGGGAATGTAACCGACTTCTGGGACAACTTCTGGGGCTTTTTCTAGGTAATATTCAACAAACACTTCTAGGGCGGGGTTTTCTTGGGCCCGTTTCGCATTAACATAAAGGAATAAAGGACGAGCTAGGGGCTTATATTCTTCGTTTTCGACAGTTTCTTGAGAAGGCATGACCCCACCTTTTCCATTATCAATAGCCACAGCTTTTAGTTTGTCTTGGTTTTGTTGATAATAAGCATAGCCAAAGTATCCGAGTGAATTGGGATCTTGAGCGATCGCTTTAACCAAGAGATCGTCATCTTCGCTGCTCACATAGTCTTGACGACTCTTACCCGTTTTCCCGATAACCGCCTTGGTAAAGTAGTCGTAGGTTCCTGAGAGTTTATCAGGGCCGTACAATGTTAAGGGACGCTCAGGATAAGTTTCTGCTATTTGATTCCATTGTGTGATGTCGTTTTGTGCCGTGGGACTCCAAATTGTTTTTAATTGCTCTGTTGTCAGGGTGTCTACCCAGGTATTATTAGGATTAACCGCGATGGTGATAGCATCAAAGGCAATGGGAAGTTCGATGTAACGGATCTCATTGTTACTGCAAGCCTTCATTTCACTGGCAGAAATGGGACGAGAGGCTCCATTAATATCCGTTTCCCCTGCACAAAATTTCTGAAATCCTCCCCCTGTCCCTGAGAAATCTCCCTCAATTTTAATTTCTTTAATGGGTTGAGTATCTGCTTGGTTTTTGTAGGTACTTAATACCGCTTCAGTAATCGGAAATACGGTGCTAGACCCATCAATTTTAATCGGTTCTAAGGCACTTTCTTGCACTGTAGCACAACCAGTAAACAAGGAAATAGAGGTTAACGTGATTCCCCATTTTTTCCAGTGAAAACCGAGACGAGAATTAGTTATCTTCATTACTTTTCTTGGTGATAAATGCAAAAAATTCTCAATAGTTCTTAACTTCTAATCGAAATTTTAAAATTGAGTTTACCCGTTCAATCAGGGTGAATTATTAAAAATTTTATTGCTAAGCTCTTGAAACAAAATTAGTCTAATGCTCAGTTTAGAGCGATCTTTATAAATTTAATCAAAAGTTTAGAATCCTTTTTTTTCTCATACGAATTGTCAAGGTTTCTGACTTTCTTAACCTATTGTTTACGATAATCTGTTAAATTTTGCCCTAAGATTTGTTTTAGTTTATTCATTTTAGGCAAAACACTATGTTCAAGACCATTCAATCAGGTAAAAAAACCATATTATCATCCCTAACAATTTTGACCTTAGCGGTCAGTTTAGCTGCTTGTGGAGGAGGGAGTTCTGATACCGATACAGGAACAGATACCAGTTCTACCCCTGAAGGCGGCGGAGAAACTGAAACGGCTGCTTTAAATCCTCCCCTAGAAGGAAACGTCGCTTTAACTGGTGCTGGGGCTTCTTTTCCTGCGCCTTTGTATCAAAACTGGTTTGTGCAACTCAACAAAGAAGTTCCCTCATTACAAGTTAACTATCAGTCTGTAGGAAGTGGGGCTGGGGTTGAACAATTTACTGCTGGAACAGTCGATTTCGGAGCCAGTGATGTAGCCATGAAAGATGAAGAAATTGAAAAAGTTAGCAAAGGGGTTCTCCTACTACCCATGACTGCAGGCAGTATTGTCTTTGCTTACAATCTTCCTGGGGTCGAAGGACTGAAGCTTTCTAGAGAAGCTTATGTTGGTATCTTCGATGGCACTATTACTCAATGGAATGATCCCATTATTGCCGAAGCAAACCCAGATTTAGAATTACCCGATGAAGCGATTACTGTGGTTCACCGTTCTGATGGTAGTGGAACCACTGGTGTTTTGACGAAGCATTTCAGTACCGTTTCTGGAGAATGGGAAACAACCATTGGCCAAGGTAAAAGTGTCGAATGGCCCACTAGTAAAGGAAAATTTATTGGGGCAAAAGGTAACGAAGGAGTTACCGCGTCTATTCAGCAAAACCAAGGAGCGATTGGTTACGTTGAATTTGGCTATGCTGAAAATAACGATTTAGCCATGGCTGCTTTAGAAAATGCATCAGGAAACTATATTGAGCCTAACAACGAAGCAGCTTCTTCTACCTTAGATGCGGTTACCTTACCGGAAAATTTACGAGCCTTTATCACCGATCCTGAAGGAGAAAACTCCTATCCCATCGTTACCTACACCTGGCTATTGGCTTACGAAAGCTATGATGATCCCCAAAAAGCGATCGCCGTCGAAGCCATGGTTCAATATGGTTTAACCCAAGGACAAGAGCAAAGTGCAGCCCTTGGTTATGTTCCTTTACCTCCTAGTGTGAGAGAAAAAGTCGCTGCTGCGGCTGATGTCATCAGTCCTGATTATGAAATCAAAGTTGACTAGGTGATAACCGAATGACTTAGGAAATGCTTAAAAAAGTTCAGGAGTCGTAATCATTAAAAATATGCTTCCACTCCTGATTCTTAAATAATTACCTTTCTCCTCACTTTACTCAAAACCCACTGTTGTATCTCTTTGCAAAAAATTTGCTTAACCTATCGTGACTGCATCATCTTCTAGACGACAAACCGGAGTGGGATTTCGCTCCGACATGGAAAAAACGTTTGATACTTGGTTTCTGTGGTTGACTTTAGCCTTCGCCATTGGTATTGGGTTAATTTTAGTTGCCATTGCTGCTATTATTACTTGGCGAGCTTGGCCAGCAATTCAAACCTACGGCTTTAGCTTTTTCATTAGTAGTTCTTGGGACCCTGTTAAAGGACAAGAAGAATACGGAGCTTTACCAGTTATTTATGGTACTCTAGTTAGTTCTTTTATTTCTCTCTTCATTGCAATTCCTTTAGGCATCGGCACAGCACTTTTTTTGAGTGAGAATTTTATTCCCCTGAAGTTCCGAACTCCCTTGGTTTTTTTGGTGGAATTATTAGCTGCTATTCCCAGTGTTGTGTACGGACTCTGGGGCATTTTTGTGTTAATTCCTCTAGTAGAGCCTCTTGCTAATTGGTTACACAATACGTTGGGTTGGATTCCTATTTTCGGAACGCCTCCTGCTGGCGGCCCAGGAATGTTCCCTGCGGGAATTGTCTTAGCTATTATGATTTTACCGATTATTACCGCGATTTCCCGTGACTCTCTAGCCTCCTTACCCCCTGAATTACGACAAGCATCTCTAGGGTTAGGAGCAACTCGTTGGGAAACGATTTTTCGCGTCTTAATTCCGGCTGCTTTTTCAGGTATTGTTGGGGGTATTATGTTGGCGTTGGGAAGAGCTATGGGGGAAACCATGGCTGTTACTATGATCATTGGTAATGTCAATCGAATTAGTGTTTCGATTCTCGAACCAGCTAACACGATTTCTTCGTTAATTGCTAACCAATTTGCTGAAGCTTCAGGAATGCAAGTTGCCGCCTTAATGTATGCTGGATTGGTGTTAATGATATTAACCTTTTTGGTCAATATTGCGGCTGATTATATTGTGAGTCAGGTTAAGGCGAAATATCAATAGTTGATAGTTAAAAGATCCAGAGAGTGATCTTCATCTTAGCTGTCTAAAAATCTCCCCTCATATTAATTTAGATGAAATAACCATGCCGGAAAAAGCATTAAGTCTCAAAAAAAAGCCTACTAGCTCTCGCTCTTTATCAGATTCTTTTTGGACAGGAATTGCATCTTTATGTATGATAATTACGTTAATTCCTCTCTTTGCTGTTTTAATCTTCGTTGGGCTTCAAGGATTTCAAAGAATTAATTTTGATCTGTTTACTCAGTTACCCCCTCCCCCTGGACTTTCAGAAGGCGGTATCGCCAATGCCATTATTGGAACATTAGTGACAGTGGCACTAGCAACCATCATTTCTGTTCCGATCGGGGTATTAGCTGCCGTTTATCTTTCAGAATTTAGTCGGGGAAATCAAATTGCCCGTTGGGTACGTTTCGCAACCAATGTATTAAGTGGTGTCCCTTCAATTATTGCCGGAGTCTTTGCCTATGGTTTATTGGTCGCCTCTGGCATTGTGGGATTTTCTGCGGTCGCAGGGGGTGTTGCTCTTGCGGTTTTGATGTTACCGACTATTATTAGGACGACGGATGAGGCACTACAAATTGTTCCTCAAGAGGTACGCTGGGCAGCCTTGGGAATCGGGGCATATAATTACCAAACGGTGCTAAAAATTGTGCTTCCGGCTGCTATTCCTTCTATTTTGACGGGAGTCACCCTGGCGATCGCTCGTGCGGCGGGAGAAACTGCCCCACTCATTTTTACGGCACTTTATTCCAACTTCTGGCCAAGCGTATCTCCTAAAGGAGTCTTAGAACCCATCGCTACCCTCTCTGTTTTGGTTTACAACTACGCCATTGTGCCGTTTAAACCGCAGCAAGAATTGGCGTGGGCAGGATCTTTGATTTTGGTACTTTTAGTGCTAATTACCAGTGTTTCAGCCCGTTTAGCTACTCGTCAAAAAACCTATTAATGGTTAGTTTTGTGATGATTAAAGTTTCCCAAAATATAAGATTGGAATAAGGAGTTTATTAAGATGGAAAATGGTGAAAAAATAGAGCGAGATAAAGCGTCTATGCCTATGCCAGAAACGGTATTTGCTTTAGAGCATGTTGATATTTATTATGGGAGTTATCGCGCTGTTCGGGATGTGACGTTTGATATTCCTAAAAACAAAGTTACTGCCTTAATTGGCCCTTCTGGTTGCGGAAAAAGCACTATATTACGCTGTTTGAATCGCCTCAATGATTTGATTGAGATCTTTCACGCTGATGGAAGAATTGCCTATCATGGACAAAATTTGTATGACCCTGATATCGATCCCATTGAAGTCAGAAAACGCATTGGTATGGTTTTCCAAAAACCAAATCCTTTCCCCAAAACTATCTATGATAATGTTGCCTATGGTGCCAGAGTTAATAACTATAAAGGCAATTTAGATGAATTGGTAGAAACGTCTTTGAAGCGGGCAGCTTTGTGGGATGAAGTCAAAGATAAATTAGGAGAAAGTGGCTTTTCTTTATCAGGAGGACAACAACAAAGATTGTGCATTGCCAGAACCATTGCTGCTCAACCAGAAGTGGTATTAATGGACGAACCTTGTTCAGCTTTAGACCCCATTTCAACCCTGAAAGTTGAAGAACTAATGCACGAATTAAAAGAAAAATACACCATTGTTATCGTCACCCATAATATGCAGCAAGCAACACGGGTAGCTGATTTCACTGCCTTTTTTAATGCAGAAGCAACGGATAAAGGCAGTAAGGTGGGATTTTTAGTTGAATATGATACCACTGAGACAATTTTTGGTAATCCTAGCCAACAAGATACAAAAGATTATGTCAGTGGACGTTTTGGCTAAGTTAGCCGGAATTTATTGTTATTAATTGCTAGAGATTAAGTAAAAAATCATGATGACTGATATTGCAACTGAGTCCGTTTTAAAGACTGAGAGTCTCAATGTTTTCTATGGATCTAATTTAGCCGTTAAAGATGTTAATTTGGGTATTCCTAAGAATAAGGTAGTGGCATTTATTGGCCCTTCTGGTTGCGGAAAAAGTACGGTTCTGCGATGCTTTAATCGCATGAACGATCTGATCCCTAGTGCCAGAGTTGACGGAAAGATAACCTATCACGGGAAAGATATTTATGCCAAAAAAGTTGATCCCGTAGATTTGCGTTGTCGCATTGGTATGGTGTTCCAAAAACCGAATCCTTTCCCAAAGTCAATTTACGATAATATTGCCTTTGGTGCGCGGTTAAATGGGTTTACTGGGGACATGGATGAATTAGTGGAAACGTCCTTGAAAAAAGCAGTAATTTGGGATGAAACCAAAGATAAATTGCATCAAAGTGGACTCGCTATCTCTGGGGGACAACAACAACGTCTCTGTATTGCCAGAACCATTGCGGTTAAACCAGATGTAATTTTAATGGACGAACCTTGTGCAGCGTTAGATCCGATTTCTACGTTGAAAATTGAAGAGTTAATCCACGAGTTAAAGCAGGATTACACCATTGTTATTGTTACTCACAATATGCAACAAGCTTCACGGGTATCAGATTTGACTGCTTTTTATAATGCAGAGGCAACCCCGAAAGGAGGGAAAGTGGGATTTTTAGTTGAATATGATCAAACTCAAGTCATTTTCCAAAATCCCGCTCAAGAATCTACTAGAGATTACGTTAGTGGTAAATTTGGGTAACAGTACAAAGGGTTTTGCTTCGAGTCAGAAGGGAAAAGCTATCTAGGGGCCAACATTTGTTGACCCCTAAACTCTAATTAATCAATGGAAATTGACTGGGGGCCATTCCCATTATCTTTGGTATTATCTGTGTAGGTGAAGGTGCTGAATCCTTGCTTATCTAGCCAGCTTTTTAACGGATCTTCGGAAAGTTTGAGTCTCAACGTACCTGAAACAATGCCTCCGGCAAATGCGAGAGGTTGTTGAAAAAATTCTTTGGCAATTGGCTGTAATTCATCAAGGAACATAATAAACCTCCTGATTAGACGACAAGATTAGATGGAGTGATCAACACTCCCTTTAAATGTTAAGTTAAATTAAGTAAATTCTGTCCTATTGAGTCATTATTTTGTCATGTCTGTAACCAACGATAGATCGAAGTCAATTAATTGGGGATTATTAGCAACTGTTATTATTCTAGCTCTGGTCACTATTTGGATAGGAATGAGACTAATTTTTCCTAACGTCCCTACTATTTTAGCAGGAACCAAGCCTGATAATTTGGGCATTACGAATCAACAATTGGCCCCTTGTCCAAGTACCCCTAATTGCGTCAATTCCCAAAGTGAAGAGCAAGAACATTTTATTCAACCTCTAAATTATCAAGGTCAAGTTTCTCAGGCGATCGCCAAGCTTAAAGATATTATAAATCAGCAGGAAAGAACGACAATAATTTCTGATACTGATAACTATATTTATGCTCAAGCTACTAGTCCTTGGATGGGGTTTGTTGATGATGTTGAATTCTATCTCAATGAGACAAAAAGCGTTATTGAGGTGCGATCTGCTTCTCGATTAGGAGAGTCTGATCTAGGGGTAAATCGTCAAAGAATTGAAAAAATTAGCCAGGCTTTTGAACA
>JBCDDV010000029.1:0-11120 GCA_039180145.1 Cyanobacteria bacterium P01_G01_bin.49
CTGATTCCAAGGAAACCTCACGGCATTCAATGGGCGGAAATGGTTCCGCCCCCACGCCTCTGGAATAGGTCTCACCGCTGAAAAAGGTCGAGTGGTCTATAAATTATTTTTGTCGAACTCACGCTGGTGAGAGGCACTCGCTGGCAGTTTAATTCTTACAGTTTACAGTTTAGTTGCTACCTCACAACCGTCTAACTTTGGGCGAGTTTATGCTGCTTATGGGGGAATTTTCATCGCGCTGACAATTATTTGGGGATGGCGAGTTAAGGGCATTATCTAGGATCGTTTCGATCTACTAGAAGGAGCGATCGCTCTTTTAGGAGCTAACATTATTATGTATGCTCCTGCTAAATGAAAAAGAAATTCTACTCCTGATTTCCTTGTCCGTGTTCTCTTCCTGGGGTACTTTCTAAGGCAGCAATAATCGCTTGAGAACCAGCAATAATATCTCGTTCCTCTCCCCCTAAATATAACCGTCCAAAACTCCCAATGGCAGTAACCTGCAAAATATTGATAAAAGCCGCTTTTTCTGCTTCATTCGCCGCTAAAGCAGCATAAGCAGCCGGTTGAACTTCTAAAACATACAACGTCTGTCCAGCAAGTAACATTTGTCCTCGTCGGCTACGATTAATTAACTGGGCTTGATAAGCGTCGATATTGCGGATAATCTGACTAGAAACAACTCTAGGCTTCAAACAATCGCGTCGTTTTACGCCTAACGCGCCTAAAATGGCTTGTCCTGCTGCTTTGGTTTCTCCTTGGTTGGTAGAATGAATTTCCAAAAGTCCATAGAGACGTTCAACAAACTGCACTCCGGGACGAACTACGGCTGCTTTCAGTGCAACATCAGTAATGCGGTTAATTTCAATGCCTGGAGAAATTTCAATCCACAGAGACGCATCTCCGGGTAGGGGTAAAAATCCTAGAGCAACAGTACCAATATAGGCAGCGTGTTGAGATTGCAAGCGATCAAGATAAACGTAACTCCGTAATTCAACTCCCAAAGTTTAATTCTCCGATGTTGTCACAAAAAGCCTTAATCAATAGACTCTAGAACAAGTTAGCATACTTATTGTTACTTGTTATGATTAACTGAAGCTTTTTAAGTAATTTATCCGAAAATTATCATAATGTTAATTATTCAAAATGAGAAAATTCTAGATCTAATCCATTATCATTATTCTTTACAAGATATTCAAACACTTATTGCTTTTTTAGAACATCAGAAAACATTAGAATTTATTCCTTTGACAAATGGTTTATTTTCAGCGGCAGTCACCAATGACGCTGATTATACGGGTTATACGAATGTTTGGATTAGAGATAATATCCATGTTGCCTATGCTCATCTTTTGAATAATCAAGTTGAGGTAGCAATTAAAATTATTAGAACGTTAGTTAAGTATTTTCAAAAGTATCAATACCGTTTCCAAGATATTATTGAAGGGAAAGTTGATAAAAATGAGGTGATGAAGCGTCCTCATGTTCGCTTCAATGGAGAAAAGTTAGAAGAAATAAGTCAAGCATGGAATCATGCACAAAATGATGCGTTGGGATATTTTCTTTGGTTTTATTGTCAATTGGTACGGAGAGAATTATTAATTCCCCAAGCTGATGAATTAGAAATTTTAGCCTTGTTTCCGGTGTATTTTGATGCTATTGCTTATTGGCAAGATGAAGATAGTGGACATTGGGAAGAAGATAGAAAAATTGAAGCATCTAGTATTGGGGTTGTCGTAGCAGCGTTACAAGAACTTCAGTTAGTTGTGACAGAAGCTTTACTCGGTGATAATTTTCGATATAAAGATCAGTTTATTACTGTTAATTTCTTACTTGAACTGATCAATAAAGGTCAAATATCTCTCAATCAAATTTTACCATTTGAGTGTATCCAAAAGAAACCCAAAAATAGAAAATATGATGCTGCATTACTCTTTTTGATTTATCCTTTACAAATTATTCAAGGAGAAATGGCAGAGAAAATTCTTAATCATGTGATTAATCATTTACAAGGTAATTATGGAATTAGACGATATTTAGACGATACATTTTGGTGTCGAGATTATCAGGATATTCCTCAAGAAATTCGTACCACTATTTCCCTAGAAAGAGAGCAATGGTTTGCAGAGAATAATTGGCAATTAAAGACTGGCGAAGAGGCACAATGGTGCATTTTTGATTCAATTATTTCCGCAATTTTTGGCATAAAATATCAGCAAACTTTACATCCCAAGTATTTGCAAACACAAACTTATTATTTAAACCGTTCGTTAGGACAATTAACTGCTACTAATCATAACTTTGGTGCTTGGCGATGCCCAGAATTATATTACTTAGAAAAAGGTCATTATTTACCAGGAGATGCAACCCCTTTACTTTGGACACAAGCTAACTTAAAAATTGCGTTAACGATGATGAAAAAGAGTTTAGAATTTTGATAAATATAAGCAAAAAAGGATTTATTGGCCACACTCAAGATTATCAAGATTGTAACTTACTTAAAAATTCCTCTGTCAATTTCACAAAAGCTTTTGAACCACTAGAATTCGGCATTGACGTAACAACTGGCATAAAATTATCAACAGCTTTAGCCACATTAACATCCATAGGAATTGACGTATTAAATAAATGTTGCGGAGCAAAATCTTCTTTGACTCGTCGCATAACTCGGTTGTAATAACGACTTAATAAACCCCCACCAGAAGAGATAAAAATAACGCCTAATAAACTGAGGTTAAGCGGCTGAATATTACTATGACTTTCCTTTAATTTAGCAATTCGACGCTCTAATAATTGCATTCCTACGACTGATAAAGGTTCTGGACGGGCCGGCAATAAATAATAATGACTCGCTGATAAACCACTTCGCGTTAAGAGATTATAACCAGGCGCACAGTCCATAATAATAAAGTGATAATGTTCAAGAACAGGTTCTAAAATCTTCTGCATTAATACTCTTTCAAAGTGATTCCAGACGGTTTCAAAATCGGGATTTTCTACCATAGCTGCCTGCTGATGCAGCATTTCTGAGACGATATATTCGTCATATAATTCTAAATCTCCTGGCAACAAATCCAAGCCTTCTATCCCACAAATATAAGGTTGAATAATATTATGAATATCAAGTTTACTATAGGGATTTGGTTGAATAATATTATCTAATAAATAACTGAGGGTGCGACGTTTTTTGCGAGTTTGGGCAAATTCATGAGGCGACATCAAACTCAATGTGGCACTAATTTGAGCATCTAAATCTAAAACTAATACCCGTTTTCCATGATTTTTTGCTAAACAAGTAGCTAAATTAACAGTTAATGTGGTTTTACCAACACCACCTTTCATGTTGACGGTACTAATTACTAATCCCATTGATTCAATCCTGATGAATTAGACACATTATTTTCTGTATCCTTACTCAGATTAGTTTAGCAGAATTCAGGGCTTGTTATAGTATAAAGAGGAGCGACTATAATAATAGCCAGAAGTTGGTAAGAGCTTAATAATATTAAGCCTGTACAGAACTCAGAAGTTAGATTCTCGGTTTCTTGTAGTTTGAGAATAAGTGTCTGTTATTTTCTATCCTTTAACTACTATAAATCGCCCCTAAAAATTAGTTTTGTTTGAAATTATTTAACCATTCTCGCAACTGTTCCCCGGCTACTTCCCGTCCCCCTAAACCGAAGGCTAAAGCGATCGCCGCAGCAATTCCCCCGACTAATAAGCCAAAGGCTAAATTAACAATATTTGGGGCAATTCCCATTTGTTGCAACGCCATTGCTACGACAAAGATTAGAATCGAAATGCGGGCAGTATGACCAAGAAACTTCGACTGACGAGTGCCTGAACTGGTGATTAAATTAAAGCAAAGATTAGATAAATATAATCCTAATGCTAACACTGCCAACCCGACTAAAACTTGAGCGGCGATCGCCAGTAAAGTACCGACAACGGTTTTCAAAGCTTCAATTTGCAGGATATCTACTGCTGTCAAAGAAGCGACCGACATTACCGCCACGATAACGATAATTCCCACTAATTCTGAAGGAGTTCGGGTAGAACTGGTTGTCGTCTCTGGTATGGATGGTGTTGTGTAAGATTCTGCCGATGTATCGGGGTCTTCTGATGTCGGTGGGGTTGTGTAAGGTTCTGCTGGTGTCGTTGGGGTAAAAGGAGTTTGAGCAATGCCTAACCATTGAAAAATGTTATTAAAGCCAACACTGGTTAAAATATTGACAACCAATTCCGAGAGATATCTTCCCCCAACATAAGATAATCCTATTACCACCGTTGCTGCAAACAGTTTGGGCAGTAAATTTAGTACCTGGTTGAGCATTTCTGTGGCTGGTTGGGAAATAGCCGCAATTTGCAAAGCTTCTAAGGCAGTAATGGCAACGGGAATTAAAATCAGCACAAAAACAATCGTGCCAATAATTTGTGAGATAGATTGTCCTGTTGTCTCAGAAGATAAGCCAAACTTAGTCCCAATTTGATTGATAGGGGTTGCTGCTAGTAAATTTGTGACCACCCGTCGAATAATTTGAGCAACTACCCAACCCACAGCCCCAATGATAATTGCTGCTAAAATATTGGGAATAATGGCTAAGATTTCATCTAGAAGTCCCTGTACTGGGAGCAATGTTCCTTGTAACTTCAGGGTGCTGAGGATAGAAGGAAGAAAGAGCAGGAAAATAAACCAATACAGCGCATTACCAATGGTTTGTTCTAGGGAAGTTTCAGCCGTGCCTACGGCTTCAGTGCCTTGTTGCCCCAACCGCTGATCAAGTTGTAATCCTGCTAAAATCCGGGTAACAATCAACTTAACTAGGGTGGCTAACAACCAAGCTATGCCCAAAAGGACAGCCGCTCCTAAAATTTTCGGTAAGAAACCAGTAATTTCTCCGAGAAGCTGATTAAGGGGAGCATAAGCAGCTTCTAAATCAAGGGTATTTAAACAAGCAACAACGGCAAAGAGGATAATTAGCCAATAAACCAATTCAGATATCCACTTTTCGATGGGAATCGAGCTATCTGTTGATTCTCGTCCAGTTATCCAAGCTGCGATTTGATTATCTATTTGAGTTTGACTAAGAAGTTTTTTGATGACACTCTTGAGAATAGAGGCAATAATCCAGCCAACTAGCAGAATAAAGATGGCTTGTACAAGGGTTACACCATCGGTAAATAGTTTGTTCAACAGATTATCCAGTGGAGCCTGTTGATTTTGAGATTGCCCAGTTGCTGGGAATTGAGCAATAACCCGGCGGGTTAATGTAGTCATGATTCAACCTTTTAGAGTTTTTGAGGTGCATTTATCGGCTTTAATATAACGGAATACCGACTTTTATTCAAAACGCTAAGGGTTGATTTAGACTACGCCGTTGGACTGATTCTTGTGAGATCAGGGGTTTGAGACAATGGATACAAAATTTCAGGAAGTCAGAAGTGTGAAATGTGAAGTAAACTTTTATGACCGAAATTAATGGGATTCAAGCCCCGTCCTTTTAGGACGGCTTTGATTCTTAATGTACTCTATTAAAACTTCTATTGGCGCACCTCCAACAGAAACAGCGAAATAGCTAGGACTCCACAAGGCTTTTCCATTTCTGGGTTTTTTAAAACCAGCTTGTCCGTAGCGACGACTAGAAACCCCCTTGAGTGCATTAACCATCTTAGATATTGATAACTTTGGTGGATATTCTATCAAGGCGTGTAGGTGTTCTTTCTCGGCGTTAAACTCCAGAAGTTGCATATTCATCTTTTTAGCGACATCGTGAAACACTTTTTCTATCAAAGCCAGTTCAGCTTCGGAAAAAGTTCCATCGCGATATTTAGTTACGCAGACCAAGTGAACTTTTAAGTCGGTAACGCTATGCCTTTCTTTTCTATACATCTTGAGCAATTATACAGACCAATGTATAATAACAGGGATGAAAGCCAGATATCAATACCGCATTTATCCTAAACCACATCAAATTGCGCCACTAGCAAAGGCTTTTGGGTGCGCTAGAGTTGTTTGGAATGATGCTTTGGTAATTTTCTTAAACGAAGATAAACCAAAAAATGTTGATAAAAGGGTAATTACTCAAGCCAAGAAAACTCAAGAAAGATGCTGGCTGTCTGAAGTTTCTAACATTGTTCTACAGCAATCATATCGCGACTTGCTTACAGCATGGAGTAACTATTTCAGTAGCTTAAGCGGTAAGCGTAAGGGCAAAAAAGTTGGTAGGCCTAAATTCAAAAAGAAGCAATCCAGACAAGCTATTAGGTTTAGAAAAGGAGGTTTTACGGTTCATTCTTGCTCGGTCAAACTAGCCAAAATTGGACATATTCCGATTAAGTTCTCTAGACCACTTCCAAGTAATCCATCATCGGTAACTATTATCAAAGATTGTGCTGGTAGATATTTTGCTTCTTTTGTAGTCGAGATTATTCCCGAAGCTTTACCAGAATCTGAAAATTCGATAGGCATCGATTTAGGATTAACTCATTTTGCTATTCTCAGTAACTCAGAAAAAATTGAGAATCCCAGACTACATAAAAAACATCTTAGACGAATCAAACGAGCTAATAAAAAGCTTTCTCGATGTCACCGGGCATTTCTTTGCGCGGGGAACCCGCGCGAAGTCCCTCGTCAAAATGGTTCTAATCGCAGACAACGCGCCAAGCTGAAGCTAGCCAAGCTACACGTTAAGGTAAAAGACTCCAGAGCCGACTTTCTACACAAACTAACTACTCGATTGGTACGCGAAAACCAAGCACTAGCCATCGAGGATCTAAATGTGTCGGGATTAGTCAAAAATCGTAGGCTGTCGAGAGCAATTAGCGATGCTGGCTGGCATAAATTTAGGCAGTTGTTAACAGCTAAATGCGATAAATACGACCGTCAATTGGTTGTTATTAGTCGGTGGGAAGCTACTTCTCAAAAATGCTCTAACTGTGGTTTTCGTGGTGGCAAAAAAGAACTAAATGTTCGCGAATGGACGTGCTTGAGTTGCAATACTCATCACGACAGGGATATTTGTGCCGCTAACAATATTTTGGTCGCGGGTGGGCTATCCGAGACAATAAACGGACGTGGGAGGGAGTGTAAGACTAGCTTGCTAGCAGTTCCCGTTGAACCGTCAACCGCCTATAAACAGTTAACTCTGTTTGAGGAATCTCCGTTCTTATAGGACGGAGAGGAGGTCAACTCTGTCACTTTGCACCGAGGGACATTCATGGAACCGAATAAATCCCCTAGGAAGGAATTGTGGTCAAATTAGCAATGGGTTGATGGGTTAAACAATGCCAGTAACAGGTAAATAAGTTAGGCTGCTGGGATCTTAAAGAAGCAATTGTCGGAGCTGCAGGAAAGGGCCACAAACGATCAAACACAATGTTTTGACCCTTTAAGCGAAATTGCATCAAATACACTGAAGGTGGGGCATTAAGGGAGTCTAATAGTCTTTGAGCTAAATCGTATAAAGGGCGGCTTAAATGCTCATCCCAGTCGATCGGTTGTTCGTAGGAATTAGGAATTGCTCCTTCACCAATGATCTCCCCATAGACTAATTCTGTTGGGGTAACAGCTATGGGTAACCACAAATCCCCTAACCAAGAATCCCCGATACTGGTTTGATAGCCTAGGGTTTTTTCTACCCATTGTCGTCTTCCTTGAATATCTTTACAGTCTTGGTAAATTTTTTGTCCAGGAAAGGATAGCCAAGTCGGAAGTTCGATAGTTAAGGGGCAATAAATGAGATCATCATCAGACTGAGGAAGTTTAAAATTCTTTGACCACAATGTTGCTGCCGCCACGATTTCAACCTGAGTTGAGGGTGACTCAGTGGCGATCGCCTCTTCTAAGGCAATCACCATTTTTTCAGTTGCCGGAGAAGCTAGGTAAATAGAGCCTTCTGCCTTTACCTCAGCATTGACGATAATGAAAGCTTTACGCATATTTGTTAGATTCTTGAGAGAATATTTTCTTGTCTAATCAGTGCGATGAACTGAACACACCTTTCGCATAAACTTAGGTTACCCATCCCTATCAGTAATGATATACAGGCAACGTGAAATGAAAACAACTACCTTGTCCTAGAACACTATCAGCCCAAATCTGGCCATAGTGAACACGAATAATTTTACGACATAAAGAGAGTCCTAATCCATACCCTTCTTTTCCTTGATCTCGTTTTAAACGAAAATGCCCTTCAAAGATTCGCTCCCGTTTTTCTTCTGGAATACCTGGCCCAGTATCACAAATACTAACCTGTACTTTTTGGGTGGTACGGTGAAGAATTGACATTGTCACCTTTCCTCCCCCTGGTGTATATTTAATCGCATTATCGAGTAGATTGACAATTACCTGACGGATAAGTTCCTCGTCTGCATAAACATCGGGCATATCTTGGGGAATATCTTCGATTAATTGTAAGGATTTTTCTGCAAATAAGTCTTGATATTGTCTCAAAATTTCCGTACACAAAGCGGGCAAGTAAACTTCCGTGCGATGGACTTGTAACTGAGCATTGACGCTTTTCGATGCTTGCAAAATGTCCGTAATCAAACGATTCATCACCCGAAATTGTTGACGCGCTTGTTGGTGAAGTTGTGCTTTGAGCTTGATATTACGCTCATTCTCCTGTTGATTTTGGGCTAATTCTAAAGTTTCTACAGCAATAGAGGCGGCTGTTAGGGGACTCCGTAAATCATGGGCTAACATAGCTAGCACTTGATCTTTGAATTTGATTTGCTGTCGTAATTCTTCTTTATCTTTCTTGAGTCTAAAAATTTCATCGGATAGCCGCATTAATTCAGCAGAATATCCCACTGAGTTGCTTACCGTAGATTCATCGTCACGACTACTATTAAGGGCCAATTGCCATTTGGGCCACCATTTTTTGAGTTGATTGATCAGATTGCTACCCGCTAAAATTTGCCTGGGTTCTGGGGCTACTTTCACCAGAGAAGGGGTGGCAACTAAACGGAAATGTTCCACGAGGTGGGGTTGTTCATGAATTTCAATCACTTCTAGATCACAAAGATAATCCTCCTTAACGAATTCAATGTAGTCTCGAATTTGTTTAATGTGTTCATGGGAACTGGGACGCTCATCCACAAACAACAGAAGCTGAATTGAGGCTGACGTGATCCGATCAGATTCAGGGATTGTTTGGCGGTTAGGAGGTTCTAGCACTGGAACTCAATACTATATACTTACAATAGGTTAGACGCTATCTTGAGCCGACAACAACTAATGATTGGATTGATTCTAATCTCTTTGGGAACTATTGGACAATCTCGATAGATTATTCACGGATAAAAAACACAGAATGTTTACAGAAGAAGGCTCAGACAGAAAACGCTTTGTTTCTGTGTCTATTCTATTTTAAAATCTTAAGATAGTATAAAATCAACTAGACTTAATCTTAAAGTTTAACCGCAAAAACTTAATTTGTAACCATTTGGAACTACTATGGCTCTTGGCTATGTCGCCCTTGTCCTCCACGCTCACTTACCGTTTGTTCGACATCCAGAAAGTGATTATGTCCTTGAAGAAGAATGGCTCTATGAAGCGATTACAGAAACTTATGTTCCCCTCCTCCATGTCTTTGAAGGACTGAAACGGGACGGGATAGACTTCAAGATCACCATGAGTATGACACCGCCTTTGGTGTCAATGTTACGCGATCCTTTATTACAAGAACGCTACGACGAACATTTAGCCAAGTTACAAGAACTGATTGAAAAAGAAATTGAACATAATCAACATTATGGTCATATTCGCTACTTGGCTGAGTTTTATCAAAAAGAATTTGCTCAAATTCGGGAAACTTGGGAACGTTATAATGGGGATTTAGTTTTAGCGTTTAAGCAGTTCCTCGATAGTAATAACTTAGAAATTATTACTTGTGGGGCCACTCACGGCTATTTTCCTTTGATGAAAATGTACCCCCAAGCGGTTTGGGCCCAAATTAAGGTCGCTTGCGAGCATTATGAGGAAAATTTCGGCCGTCCTCCCAAGGGAATTTGGTTGCCAGAATGTGCCTATTATGAAGGGGTAGAACGGATGCTGGCAGATGCTGGCTTACGTTACTTTTTGGTGGATGGTCATGGCATTTTATATGCTCGTCCCCGTCCCCGTTACGGAACTTATGCTCCCATCTTTACAGAAGCAGGGGTAGCAGCTTTTGGACGAGATCATGAGTCTTCTCAACAAGTTTGGTCTTCTAAAGTAGGTTATCCTGGCGATCCTGACTATCGGGAATTTTACAAAGATTTAGGGTGGGAAGCCGAATACGAATATATCAAACCCTATATCATGCCTAATGGTCAGCGTAAAAATATTGGTATTAAGTATCATAAGATTACTAATCGTCAGGGAGGGATGTCAGATAAAGCTCTCTATGATCCCTATTGGGCGCGAGAAAAGGCGGCTGAACACGCAGGCAATTTTATGTACAATCGTGAGCAGCAGGTAGGGAATTTAGCGAATATCATGCAGCGTCCTCCTTTGGTGGTGTCTCCCTATGATGCGGAATTATTTGGCCACTGGTGGTATGAAGGCCCCTGGTTTATTGATTATTTCTTCCGCAAGGCCTGGTATGACCAAAATACCTTTGATATGACCCATTTGGCGGACTATTTACGGGATAATCCTACTCAACAGGTATGTCGTCCCTCTCAGTCGAGTTGGGGTTACAAAGGGTTCCACGAATATTGGTTAAATCATACCAATACTTGGGTTTATCCTCACCTTCATAAAGCAGCAGAACGGATGATTGAATTGAGTTATCGCGAACCGACTGACGAGTTGGAATGGAAAGCCCTAAATCAAGCTGCACGGGAGTTACTATTAGCTCAATCTTCTGACTGGGCATTTATTATGCGTACCGGAACGATGGTTCCCTATGCTGTGCGTCGAACGCGATCGCATTTACTGCGATTAAATAAGATTTACGATGATCTTAATCTGGGAAAAGTTGACTCTGGTTGGTTAGAAAAAGTTGAAGCCATTGATAATATTTTTCCAAATATTAATTATCGAGTTTATCGACCTTTGTAGAAAAATCATGAGGGAGTAATTGAAACATATTACTCCTCTTGTATCTTGAACTAAATAATCGGCTCTGTTTTGC
>JBCDDV010000030.1:0-11102 GCA_039180145.1 Cyanobacteria bacterium P01_G01_bin.49
GATTAGTTATCCCTCAAAATTTAACAGAAAATATAAACTATTACTTATTTTCATTTTGCAGAGCTTTTGACTCCTGCCAAAATAAAAGCAGTTGCTTCTTTTATATGTTCTTCAATCATGTCTGGACTCAAGCGATCGCTTTGTGGGGTTAAATGTTTCCAGTTTTCATGCACGGTGAAATAAAACAAACAAACACTCAAGATATGAGTTAGTGCTAAAAACGGTTTGAGTGGACGAAAAACCCCTTCTTCAACTCCTCGCTCTAAAATTTTGAGTAGGTATTCGTGAAGATGCAAAACATTACAGTCTTGAAAATAGATTCCTTGATTTTGACTGGCTTCTTGGAACCATAGCATCTGACGTTGAGGATTTTTGGCTTCGTTGGCGATCGCAATACGAATGATTTGTTTGAGGGCTTCTTCAGGAGATAAGTCCTCAAGGTTCAAGGCTTCAAGCTGAATTTGAACTTCATCGACAGGGCGTTGTAATACCAATTTGTATAAGCTTTCTTTGTTCTCAAAATAATAATGAAGGGTTGCTGTTGTCACCTTGGCACGTTTGGCGATCGCACTCATTCGCGCCCCCCTTAAGCCATGTCGTGAAAATTCTTGCTCTGCTGCATCCAAAATTTGCTGCTGTGTCAATTGAGCATCTCGAACTGTTTTTTTAACTTGTTTACTAGATCGAACCACTACTCTGCATTCATTATCTGCTTTTCCATCCTATCAAAGAGCCTTTGATACTGAATATCTTGACTCTTTCGACCTTACTTAGATAAACTTACTAATTAATTAGTAAGTTATATTGAAACAGTGATGAAACAATTACAAGGTTCTCCTTGGCTTATTGCCCATCGTTCGATGCTCAAGCCTAATCAACCGATGAAAATTTCTCTGTTGGGTCAAGATTATGTACTTTGGCAAGACGATCATGGGAATATTAATGCCTTGCCGAATGCTTGTCCTCACATGGGCGCAATGCTCTCAGAAGGGTGGTGTGTAATTAAATCTGATGGCAGTAGTGTCATTGCCTGTCCTTTTCACGCACTAGAATTTGATTACTCAGGTTGCACCATTTTGCCTGGTTCTGATCAACCAACAAAATCTCTTATCGAACCGCTAGAGTTAGTGATGCAAGGGGATTTTATTTGGTCTTATGGTGGGTATGAACCGAAGATTCCCATTCCCTCGATTATGAATGAGATTGCAGCAGAATACGAGTTTATCGGAGTTACGGGAGAACGCACCATTCAAACGGATATTTTAAGCTTGCTGCTGAATATGCATGACTACAATCATCAAAATGGGACTCATCGAGAATTATTTGAGATTGAACGAGTGGAGATGAAGCGATTTATTGATGAAGGATTTCATTCTCATGCTTATCTATCACAACCGAGGAAACACCCCACCTTTCGTGACATTCTCAAAAATCCTGCTCAACTTGCCATGCCAAAGGTATTAGAAGCACACTTAGAAAACTTTTTTCCCTTTATGGGACTACTACATGGGGAAAATAAACTCTTGAGACTCAAGGAATGTCATTTCTATCTTCCAGAAACTGATCATCGCTCTCGCGTCTTTGTTTTAATGTACATGAAGGCTCATTCTCCTCTTGCTCACTTGCTCAAAAGCAATCTATTGAAATTAATTGATATCGTCATAGAACAGGATGCCAGGATTTTGAGCAAAATTTATGCCAATACGTCACAACGCATCAAATTAAATAATGAAGTGGGAATGGATTGGGTACGTCGTAATTATAAAAGTTTTCCGACCGTTACAGAACCAAATCTATCTCGTTAAATGACAGCAGTTTTCGACATTTGCTTTAACTCAAAATCAGACAATTTCTACCCATAATACCGACTTTTTACAACGGAATCGGTCAACACTAAACTTTTAACTTCAAAACCTCTTCAATTTTTGGCGTTACCTGTGTGGCTGTTGTGACTGTAATTTCCCACATAGCCGTCATATTATTAGCAGACTGTTCATTAAGCTCTAAACTCACTAACAAAGACCGTTTTTTATCAATACCAAGAACTTCCCGTCGCTGACAATACTTAGGTAAGCATTCGTTCCAGTGGTTGCCAGATTTGCACTCTACCCAGAACGGTTGATTATCAACTAAAAAGAGTAAATCTAGCTCATAGACATTTCCATTCGGAAAGCGAACCACAGGATTAATGAGACAATCCACCTTGCCTTGCTTTGCTAGCTTTGGAGATACTTGCTGATAAGTATATCGCTCAAACCATCCTCCATTTAAGAACTGCCGGATATCTGGACGCGAAAAAACACTTCCTGTAATCATTTTATTTTTTGAGTCGTAATGATAGGAAGCTAACATTCCCGCCTGATTTAAAGTATGAGCATATTGAGTACAAATTCTGATGGCTTCCTGACTTTTGCCGGATAAATTAAACCGAAAACGATCAGCATTTTTGCGTATTTGGTTGTGTAGATTAACCAACTCTTGGCAGTCATCATGTCTTCCTCGCTCCCTTGCGATAGAGTCCCAAACCTTTTCAGCTTCTGTTGTTTGGTTGTGACTCAGCACTTCGATATCCCGCGTCTTGAGCCATGCAACCACAAGATCACCATTTGCCTGAATTGAACGACAGCCACCAGATTTTCTGCTCTGACGACGTTTGCGCTTTGATGATTCCTGAGCGTCTGAAGTTTTGGTAATAACAGAGGGTTCGGCTGTTTCTGATGGAGAACTAGAGACATTTTCTTCTTCTTTTAACTCTTCAGAAGCTATCTTGAAAGTATCAAATGCTTGGCGTATTTCTTCTTTTAACTCTTCAGAAACTATCTTGAAAGTATCAAATGCTTGACGTATTTCTTCTTTTAACTCTTCAGAAGCTATCTTAATAGTATCGAATGCTTGGCGTATTTCTTCTTTTAACTCTGAGGAGGCTACCTCTACAGGATCAAATGCTTGGTGTCTCTGTCGAGGGCGATTGTTGAGTGAAATCGCTGCTGTACTCCCTGCTGTCATTTCTCCTATTAAACCTGCTAAGACAGCGTCTGAATTATCTTGATGTGGCATTAAAGGTGTCGGAACATTAGCGAACAAATTGACCGCACTAGCCATTAAGTTACTATTTAACAAATTTTGCATTGTCCAACCTCTTGCTACCTTTTGTTAACTTCAATATATTGCAGTGATGAGGGAATATTCGTCCTTGAAATCACCTATCTTCTCAGTTGTAGGAGCTAGCTTCTGTGTATAAGTTCTAGGTGATGGAAAATAATGGAATTGACTGATATAACGTCAGTTCGGGTTAAGGAATTGGGGAGTTCTGTTGATTGTTGATGGTTCATTGTTCATTGTCTTCCCCTAATTCCATTAACCATTAACCATTAACTAGCATTTTTGTTCATTTCATATTATTCATAGCGTTTCTTGGACTCATGAGATCCCCCCTGCCTCAAAGGAATAACCTCTGTACCTTACCAGTATGAGAACTGCTATATGTACACTAGTCTGTGTTTAATCCCATGTCTTCCTTAATCTCTAGAGAAGAATTATTAACTTCTTTATCCTATTCATTTCAATGGCAAGCAGCAACTTGGAATGATTATGTTAACTATCGTGATACATTAGAAGACCAAAGAGTTAAACTTTATTATTATCAAAATAAGTTCCTAATTCAAATGGGAAAAGAAGGCATTAATCATGCTTCTATTAATGATTTGTTTACCATAATCTTGTTTATTTGGTTTAGCAAATATCCAGAAATATCCATGAATACATTTGGGGGAGTCTTATTAGAAAAACCGGAAAAACGGTCAGCTTCGCCAGATTTGGTTGTTTATCTAGGAGAAGATTACCCAAATTGGAAACCAGGAGAAAGTCGTTATATTAATTTAGATACATGGCGAGTTCCGAACTTAGTGGGAGAAATTTCTGATACAACGTTATCTAGTGATTTAGATGAAAAAAAACACTTATATGCTAATTTAGGAATTCCTGAATATTGGGTAATTGATGTACAAGCTAAAAGAGTTTTTGCTTTTCAATTACAAGAAAGTGACACCTATCAAGAATCTCAAGTTTCTCTAGTATTACAAGGACTACCAATTGCTTTATTAGCACAAACGATAGAAAGGTTAGAACAAGAAACGAATAGCCGTGCGGCAAATTGGTTTGCTCAAAAAATTTCAGAGTTAAAAACTGATAATTAAAGAATTGGCTTGTTTTGTGGTGAAATTAACTTCATCGCTTGGTCAATAATTTTAGTTTGGTCAACCATCGCTTTGATTTCTTCTGCTTCGTATTTACCTTCAAATGCTTCTAATGCTGTTTGTCTTAAGGCTGAGAAATAAGCATCTTCTAAAGTTTCTCGTAATTCTGCTGGTTTTAGGTACTGTCCCCCTGTCTTACGTCGTTTATTAGTGCGTTGAATCTGTTTAACCGAATTAGCAATAGATGTTTCCCATGACCGTGTACTACGTTTTTCAGCTTGCTGTTTAATCAGATGGATTAATACAATAATACTAAAGCTAAAAATTTTATTGAGCTTATCATCTTTGCTCATTTCGGTCATGTCCTCCACTAGCAATAAAGCATCAGTAATATTTCCGGCTAGTAGCAAATCTTTTAATTCTAATAATTCTTCCATTTTGCACCTCTCTAAATTCAATCATCTTTTGGATAGTATGTTATTGTTTTGCTCTTAGATGAAGCAGTCTCTCTTGATGAGTAGCTTTGCAAATTAGTGATCTTTCACTTCATTTATGAAAAATTGCGTTAATATTACACTGAAAGGAATTATCTCTCATTCTAAGCTTTGTGCTGAGCATATTTCGTCGTGATAATTAATAATGTCTTAGGGATTGCCAGTGGTTTAATTTTGAGTACCGCCTCTGTTTTCGCCCTTGAAGTTGGTGATGGTTTGACCTTATTTAATAAATCTCCTCGTCTGGTCGATACTGTCACAACCTTGAGTCGTATTCGAGTTGATGGAGCCGAATATTACTTTACCTTAGAGTTACCTGAAAATGTGGGAGAACCTTTACAAAAACTGATCATTCAACAAAATCGAGGAGAAGATAAAATTTATTTTGCTCTCGATGAAACCTACGCTTTTGAAGGAAAACCCATTAATCGCGGGAATGCTCTGAGTATTGCTAGGGTTAAACGAAATCTTGATAATAATAAGATCTCAATTATTTTTGAGCCGCCTATTCCACCTGGAAAAACTTTTACTGTTGGCTTTAAACCCAAGAAAAACCCTGATATTAGCGGTGTTTATTACTTTGGGGTAACAGCCTATCCTTTTGGACAAAATCCCCAAGGGTTGTATTTAGGGCCAGGACGCTTACAATTTTATCAACAAGGCGATCGCTTTCCCTGAAATTCATCCGTTAGAAATTCCTTTTCTGTTTAGAAAACCCCCATCTTTTTAAGGACGGGGATCAATTACACTAACTAAACTTTTTTAAAAGATGTTATTGGATAATCCAATTTTTCGCCCGTTCAACAGCGCGCTGCCAAGTGGAAAAATTTTCTTGAACTTTGGCGGCATTTTCCCCTGGTTCAAACACCCGATCAATTTCACGACTGGCAATTAAGTGATCATAATCATCCCAAAAACCAACTGCTAACCCAGCCCCAAAAGCTGCTCCCTGGGCTGTAGCATCTAAGACCACAGGACGCTCTACAGGAACCCCCAAAGCATCAGCTTGAAACTGCATCAAAAAGTTATTTTGAGAGGCTCCGCCGTCCACTTTTAAACGGGCGACAGACATATCAGAATCTTTGTTAATAGCCTCTACGACTTCTTTGACCTGATAGGCGATCGCTTCTAAAACAGCCCGAACCATGTGTTCTCGTTTTACACCCCCTGTAATGCCCAAAAATGCTCCCCGCGCACTCATATCCCAGTGAGGGGCCCCCAACCCGCTTAAAGCAGGGACGAAATAGGCTCCATTGGTATCAGGCACTTGATTACACAAGGATTCAGTTTCTGCGGCACTATTGATAATTTTCAAGCCGTCTCGCAACCACTGAATAGAAGCCCCTGTGGTAAAAATTGCCCCTTCTAAGGCGTAATTCGTTGATTTTTCGGTTGTCCAAGCAACGGTAGATAGCAGACGATTACCTGATCGCATGACTTCGTGGCCAGCTTGTACAATCAGGAAAGAGCCTGTCCCGTAGGTACATTTGAGCAAACCTGGACGGCTACAGCCGTGGGCAAATAAGGCAGCTTGCTGATCCCCAAAAATCCCTGTAATGGGAATTTCTACCCCTAATAAATCGGGATCGGTATGACCAAAAAGACCCATACTCGGTTTAATTTCGGGCATAATATTCCCAGGAATGTTGAATAAATCGAGTAAGGTTTTATCCCAGTCACGGGTATCAAGATTCATCAACATTGTTCGACTCGCATTACTATGATCGGTGGCGTGAACTTTGCCCCCAGTAAGATTCCATAGCATCCAAGTATCGATGGTTCCTGCAATTACATCATCAAAATTTGTGTCCGGTTTATTTTCTTTTACCCAGTCGATTAACCAAGCTAATTTTGTGGCAGAAAAATAGGGATCGAGAATTAATCCAGTCCGTTTTTCAATCTCTTGAGTTTTTCCTAACTCCCGAAGTTTTAGACACATCGGAGCAGTCCGTCTATCTTGCCAAACAATCGCTTTGTGTAAAGGTTTTCCTGTATTTTTATCCCATAATAAGCAGGTTTCCCTTTGTACGGTTAATCCAATCGCTGCAATTTCTGTAGCAGCAATGCTTTTATTTTCTAATACTTGTTTTAGAATACTGCGGGTATCTTGCCAAATTTGTAGGGGATCGTGTTCTAACCAACCAGGATGAGGATAATGTTGAGTTAATTCTTGATAAACTTGACCAACCATTGCCCCTTGACGGTCAAAAATAATAGCACGATTACCCGTTGTCCCTAAGTCAAGGGCTAAAATGTACTTGGTTTTATTATTTGTCATTAGCAATAATACTCTCAATTCTTAACAATTTATTGGTAGCATAGTTTAATGTTATCAAAAACTGCTAATTCGCTCATTCTGAGTATGCTTAATCATAACTGTAAGTCTAAAAGACTGTGAAAATAATCGGCGATCGCAACAACAGTTTTGGAATTGAGATAACGTAGTAGAAGACGCATTGAACGCTTCGTACTTATTGATGAGCCTCAATACTCACTATTTGCACATTTAAGGCACTAGATAATTCTTGATTTATTTGTTTCTTGATGATGGTAACTTGTCCTGGTGGTATTGAACCCTGATAAGAAAAAGTATCAGAGTATTTTGTATCAGATCTAGCTGCTACATTACCAGAGTTATTGGTAGCTTCTAAGAGATTGTAGGTAATATCTACACCACTTAAAGCTTTATTTGTATTGTTAATCATCCTAATTTCTACTGTCATACCTTGTCCGTGAGATTCATAAAAATCTGTTTTAACAATTGATATAAGATCATTTTGCTTTGGATCTGTTGCCTGACTAATACTATTATGTACATTATCGAAAGTCTGAGTGATAGGATCTTCTAAAGCGAATAATGGACTTAATGAAAATGTGCTGACAACAGCCGTAGTAATTGCTAAAGTTACCATTTTTATGATTCTCGTGTTCTTAATTACGTTTAAGATCATGATTCTAGTGCTCAGATTTTCAGAATAGGTGGTTTAGTAATATAATAAATCTATCTTAGATTACATCTCATTTACAATTTTGTTTTCAGAAGTTTTGGCAAACTGTTGATTTTAATAAAATTTGAGAGAATATTGCATTTTTATTTTATTAGTAATCTAATTTTGAACTTTTTTAAAACCCATAAAATTCACCACAATAAATCAGCAATTTTGTCTGTTTTTGAGATTAAGTAGCATTATCTCTCGCAAAAAAATTAGTAAATTTCTGCCAATTGACTAGATAATTAAATAGTTTTGGTTTGGGAATAATCCAAAATTGACGGCGATCAAGCCATTGATATGATACTTTTTCACCTCTTAGTTGGGGTTTATTCCAAATATCTGGCGGTGGCGTTCCCCAATATTTTTGATAAGTTTCTAAGGTTTGTAAATAATAATAACGGTACTTTAACCCTTCCTGTTTTCCACCAATGCTAGGCAAATGGTGTAGAGGTTTCTTCAAAATTTTGCCACAAAATTCATCCCAATAAGAGTGAGTATAAAGTAAGTGTAAATGCCACGCACGATCAACGGGAGTAGAAGGAGAAACAACATGATTAGCAACCATTGCTAGAAACACAAATCTTTTGTATTCTTGAATCACTCTATAAGTGTAAATTCCTGTCCATTGATATTCCCAAGCTAATTTATAAGAAAAGGGAAAAACGGCTCCTGGTAAATCTAATTGGAAGTCACAAATTTTTTTGTATAAATCTACTTCTGTAGATGTCATTTTTTCAAGATTCATGGTTAACATCCTCCACCACAACTAGGTTCAGGTGGTACTTTTGGAGTTGAATAAATAACTTGTAGTTCTAAATCCAAAAAATCACTTAACTCTTGTCCTAACCACAAAAACTCGGCTGGAGATAGTTTTTGGCTACTAATAGAATATTCAAGATGACCTGCATATATTGATAACTTAGGACGAATTTTTACTTCACCTCCTCTTATCGTTTTCCCAGTTATATCCAGATATTTATTGAAAGTATAGCCAGGACTATAGGCTAAAAAATTTATGTTTTCAAAACAAGAAAAAGGAGGTTTCCATTTGATATTGGTTTGTTTTCCATAACAGTTACCCACTTTAATAACTGTATTTCGTTCAATAGATATTACCTTATAATATTTTTCGGTCAGATAATAATAATTCTTACCGATGAGATATACTGATACTAAAACGCCAACAAAAATAAACAAAAATATCCAAGAATTTATTAATAACTTTAATAAAATAGGACTCAGTACAATTACGAAGAAAACAAACCAGCAACCGAGACAACTAGAGCCATTAACAAGAGGAGAATTTTCTTCGTATACTATTTCTAATTTATGGCGATCGCGATACAGTTTTACTTGAGTATTAGCAGGTCTAAGATCAAGATAATTTTCTGAAATTTTATCCTTAGAAGTTAAAGCAGTTTTGGCTAGTTTAGCTGATTCAAACCGTTTATTTGCATAAGGTTGAGTAATTTTTTCTAACCATTTAGAAAACTGATAACTGATATTACTACTATCAAATTTAACTTGTCCATCAACTTGAGTAAGTTCAGCAGGATGTACCCCTGTAATTAGATAAATTAAAGTCATTCCCAAACTATATAAATCTGAGACTGTCCTTGTTTTGCCACCAAATTGTTCTAGAGGAATATAACCATAACTACCGACAATTGTTATAGTCCCGTTATCTTTGTTAGTTGCTGTTTGAACTGACCCAAAGTCTACTAAATAAACGTCCCCAATACTACTACCAGAGCGATTAGAAATTAGGATATTACTAGGTTTAATATCTCGGTGAATGACGGGAGGAATTTGCTCGTGAAGATAGGTCAAAATATCTAACAGCTTTTCGGCTAATTCGATTAATTCTACTTCAGAAAAATCACGTCCTTCTTGAATAACCGTTTCTAAAGATGGGGCATTAATATAAGTTTGAACTAAAGCAAATCCCTTGCCTAATTCAGTCTCAATCTCGAAATAATCAAGATAGTTAGGAATAGCTGAATGATTGAGAAAACTGAGAGTTTCTGCTTCACGTTCAAATAGTTTCAATTCATCCCAAGTAAAGTCAGGGTTAAATAAGAGTAACTTGATGACGACAGGCGATCGCGTTTGTAAATCAGTTGCCAGAAAGGTTCTCCGTCCAGTTTTTTGACCCAGTAGAGATTGAATTTGATAGCGATCGCGCAATACTTGATTGATAAGTTGATTCATGGCTTTCAGGTTGCAAAGGTAGATCTAAACACAGAACAAAAATCATAAATTCTCAAAAAACTTACTATTCACGAGTATATTTAGAGACTGAGATTTATTAATTTTAATTCTTTATCCGCCGCCACCGCCACCGCCACCGTCGTCACCACCGCCACCGCCACAGCTACCACCACCACTGCTGCTGCTGCTGCTACTATTACGGGAGATAGTCTTTTCAAATTCGCGATGGAAAGAACAGTTATTACAATGCTGAGTCACCCGTTTTGTCCCATTTGTATAGGATGTTGGACGCTTGATAACTTTAGACCTCGTTTTGAGTGTAAATTTTCTACATTGCGGGCAACGACGGGCGAGAACTTGCCCAATAACGATGCCAAGAAATAGCAAAATGATAATAATAAAAATACCAAACTGTTGAACGATACGAGAGAAAAAATCCTGAGTTTTCTTACTGTCAAATCGCTGCCATTCAGGTCCAGGAATATTAAGGATTTCTGAAGGAAATATAATCTGAACTTCTAATTCTTGTTGAGGTTTAATAGAAGAAGATGCAACAAATTCAAGGGTTCGAGAATCTACAGCGCGAGTGGATGCTGGAGTACCAAAGGTTTTGAAAGAAAGGACTTTATCTGACAAAGATTGTGGCAATTTAACCCGAACTTTTGCTGCCTGAATAGGTGCTTTGCGATCGGCAAAAATGGCTTTCCAATAAACCTGGGTATTCTCTTCTTTCGTCTGTAAACCACCTACTACACGATATTTTAGGATGAAAGTATGTTCTTCTGGTGGGTTTAATTGATGTTGCCAACTAATCCAAAGTTGATTATTTTGAGTCCCAGTTTGACTAGGAATAATTTTACCATTTTCTCGAACGACTACGTCCTTAATTTCATCAACTTTATCCAAAGGAATATAGCGATACCGTTGATTTGTGTGATCTGACTCAAATACATATTTTTGTTCTTCTGTAATTAGCATATCTCCATTCGTCTGAACATCAATATTGACGTTAATATGTTCCCAATAAAATGGCTGTTGTCCATACAATATTGAATTTTGGGCAAAAGTATCAGTTAAGGGAATAGAAAAGGCAAAAAACAAGGTAATTAAAAAATAAGCAGTTCGTTTAATTAGTTTTCTACTCATATTTCCTCTTAGCTACACAATTAATTTTCAGAAAGTTAAAAATCTGCGTCCAGTTTTACGAC
>JBCDDV010000031.1:0-11088 GCA_039180145.1 Cyanobacteria bacterium P01_G01_bin.49
AAGAAGGAACGGAATTTCTATGATATTGTTGGGCGTTTTTTCTAACCAACGTTTTTTTCCTCTTGCTTTAGCATAAGAAGTTAGAATTTCAGCAAATGCTTCCCCTAATGCCAAGGCGATACATTCATCTGAAAGTCCTTCAAAGTTATGGATGGGCCCTCTTTTATCTTCTACTAGAGAAAAATATAAGTCTTTGAATGAAGTTATGTTCCCATAACTACCAGTCATCCAAGGACATTCAGGCCCTACGGCAAGATTTGGATGAGAATCTAGCATGATTCTCAGTAGTGTTGTTCCAGAACGTGGTACACCAATTATAAATAAAGGTACAAGCATTAAATACTCTAAAAAAAAGACTTGAGTCGCTCTCTTATTTTATCGAATAAACGATAACTCGTTTTTGGTTGTGTTGGAGTAGGTTGTTTGTGCTGATTATAAAAAGATTTTTTTTGATCTGAATTATCAGCAATCAGTTTATTATATATTTGCTCAATAATTAAAGGATGTTCGACGAAGGATTCTTTCTCTTGATATTCTTGGTAAACTTTTCTCAGCTCGTTTAAATTATGTGAGTTATATTCTGAAGAGGAAGATTTCCAAGTTTCATCATTACCTATATGGAAAGTAAGATGAAGGTCGGCGAATTCTTGAAAATTCTTGGCGTTACCAATTAGGTTCAGTAAAAGTATTTTACCTATGGGAGGTGCGCCAATACAAGAAGAACCAAGTTTATAATTTTCGTACGCACTTTTTCTAAAAACAAAACAGTCATATCCACCATGTTTCTCTCCAGCTTGACTATACATTAATGGAATTTCTTCTGGTGAGTAATATTTTTTAGAAATGGTTCTTCTATTAATAACAAAAGCATCGTAACCTTTGTCAATTATCTTAGCAACAGTAATATAAAAATATGGCATTAAAGCAATATCAGCGTTAGTATAAATCAAGAAATCTGCATTTTGAGCTTCATCAAAAAGCTTACCTATGATATCTCTAATCAAAGGTAATTTACGCTGGACTTCAAAGTCCCCAAAATCAAGAACTGATCGATTAAGGTCCGGTGTTTTTTGGAAACCTTCGGGTACGATAGAATGATCTTCGGGGAATTGAGCGGTAAAAAGATCAACATCTAAATTATGTGCTTCAGCGTAGGTTTTCGCCGATAACATAGTCTTGAAAGTAATAGGCTGAGCAACAAATAGATCTGAAGATTCATTAACAACAACAGGGTTGACTATATGCGCGATTTTTAACATGTATCTTCGCTGAATAATTTTGAGTTAGATTAGTTAAATCGAATGATTGAAGTATTTAAGTTGTAGAATAGCCAAGTCTTTCCATGACTTTACCAAACTTGACTTTTACTAGATCAGTGCTTTGCTTATCAAAGTAACGTTTCCATTCATCTAAATCAGCAGATCTTACAAAATTTTTCTGAGAATTTGTTGAGGCAAAAAATGCTTCGTTATTTTGATTCTTTTCGAGATTTTGCATGTGCTTGAAATCACTTAATTCAATTGCCTCCTTTACTTTCTTATCTTCAATATCTAGAGATAGGAATGATTGAATCTTTTTCGTTTCTTGAAAGGGGTTTAGCCTAAGATCTTCATACTTTATCAATAAAAACTGCTCTTTATCATGACTCTTATTATCTAACCAACTAGCAACATTCTTTTCCCAACTACCCATATTTTTCATATAAAGACCTTGTAAAAAATTCTGTAAAAAATCTCTAAACTCAGTTTCTTCGGAAATTTTGTTAAATTTGATCAAGTGATGATAAAAAGAAACAGACACACTATAAGGATTTCTCACTAAATAAATTACTTTTTTGTATCTAGGATCAAAACATTCGTGACTTTTGATAATTCTTGTATTTGGCAATTCGTTTAGTTGTTGACTTGGTGTCTTATATATGTCAGGAACTATATCATTTATATTAGCAAAAGAAATCAAACAATCAGGCTTGATTAAATTAGCAATTAGAAACCTTGTCCAAGTATTTCCACTTTTTGGATAAGAAGTTAGAAATACATCGCTTTGCCTCAGCTTTACATGACCTCTGCCATAGTTGGAAGGCATTTTAAATGTCCCTTGATTAGATTGGTTTTTCCCTAAGTTTTTCGGAGTAGACTTAGAGAAAACTGCATCAATAATCTTTTTAGTTATTCCATTAGATCTCAGTAAATTCATATATTTTTGCCTATGGTTTTCTATTTAATTGTCCAATTGCCTGCAATTTGTACGAATGCATAACCAAAAAAGTCACCAACTAGCCTAAATCTTTTACAGTTGTAGTATTTAACCAATATTTGCCCCAGTGATTCCGATTGAACACTGAATGATAATGAGTACCATCCAGGATTTAGGTTTATTTTTCCTAAATTCAAAACTATTTCCATTTTCTCCCCTGAATTGGAGATTTCTATATTCTGATAATTTGAATTGCATTGAGCTATGTTCTGTAACTCTTGCCCTAAGATGGTTACCCCAATACTAGGAAACTTAATGGCGGGATCAATCGTAACACCTAGATGAAGTATAAGTTCGTCTAGGTACTTCACTTCATCAACACCTTTTATGCCGTTACTTTCTAATTCTATATCGTGAATAGTAGCCTGACCGTTTCCAAGAACTAATCCTTCTTGTTCCCCAACAAAATATGAATAAAAATTATCAATTCCCCTAGGAACATCTTTGCCATAAAATGAACATGATCCGTGATTCATTACTAAAATATCAGAACAAACTCGATTAATTTGCGGCATATTATGAGATACTAAAATTACGGCCGCATTTTGCATCATTTTATATATCGTATTAAAACATTTTGCTCGAAACCCTACATCTCCCACCGCTAGAACTTCATCTAATAATAAAACATCAGGTTCCATCTGAGCAGCCACAGCAAAGCCTAATCGAACTTTCATCCCAGAACTATAATTAACCACAGGGGTATCAATAAAATCTTCTAGCTCAGAAAAATCGATAATTTGGTCTAGTTTTTTATCAATTTCTGCTGCAGTAAAACCTAGTACAGCCCCGCGACTATAAATATTTTCTCGTCCGGTCAAAATAGCATTAAAACCAGCACTTAGCTCAATCAAAGCCCCTATTCTTCCTCGCAGTTCAATTCTTCCTTTATCAGGTTTAATTAAACCATTGAGAATTTTTAAAAGCGTGCTTTTTCCTGCCCCATTAGGACCAACTAATCCTAGGCATTCTCCGCGACGTAGCTCAAACGAGATATCATTAACTGACCAAAATTCGTCTTTACGAAGTTTATGTTCATATTTACGACCCATCGCTTCTGAAGCAATATCTTGTACTCCATACCACAGGGATTGCTTGAGATCGCGGCAAAACTTTTTTGAGATATTATCAACCTTGATAAGCACTTCATCAGTCATATAATTTTTATCTCCCTATTGAGTGATCAGTGAGATTCAGCGCGGATTAATGAACCCTAATAAATTATTGTTATTGGGTTACTCTTTGATTCCCGAAAGAGATGACATTTACTTTCTTTAACAAAATATCATAAACAAAGCAAAATGGCTGAATCATTGTGAATAATTCGTTGTTGTCCAATTATTACACTTCTCAAGGTTAAATTGGCTAATGGTATTTTTTTACCAAGGTTGTTGCCTCAGAGGCAAGAGGCAACAGTGTAATCTCTAATCTGGTAGGTTGGGTTTCGTTCCTCTAGCCAACACTTTTAATTATTCTCAAATATCCCCATCTTTAAAACGCCGTCAAGACGAATTTGCTACCTTATACTCTTGATACATAAATTTAATGAGCTTAATGGAAATTTTAATTTTAAGTAATGGTCATGGGGAAGATGCGATCGCCCTCCCCATTATCGAGGCATTACAAACCCTTCCCAATCCTCCGAAAATAACAGCTTTACCTTTAGTGGGAGAAGGCTATGTTTATCAAAAATTGAAAATTCCTATCATTGGCACTGTCAAAAAAATGCCCTCTGGAGGGTTCAACCAAGATATAAAGCAACTATGGAGAGATCTTCGAGGAGGATTATTCGCCCTAACTTATCATCAATATCAAACAATTCGTCAATGGGGAAAATCTGACGGTAAAATTTTAGCAATTGGCGATATTGTTCCTCTTTTTTTGGCTTGGGTAAGTGGGGCTAACTATAGCTTTGTGGGAACGGCTAAATCTGAATACTATATAAGAGATGAAACAGGTTGGTTGCCATCTACTTCGACCCTGTATCGTTGGAGTCAGTCAATGTACTTTCCTTGGGAACGTTGGCTAATGAGTCGCCTTAACTGTCAAGGAGTATTTCCTCGGGATAGTTTAACAGCCAAAATTTTACAACAATGGAAAATTCCGGTCTTTGATTTAGGAAATCCTATGATGGATGGATTTGATCTCAATCAATCAAGTAATGGAAGTCTATCTCAAAACACCTTAATTATTTCATTACTCCCTGGTTCAAGAGTACCAGAAGCCCAACGTAATTGGCAGCGAATATTACAAGCAGTCAACGAAGTGCTGAGGAAGTTTTCTCATCAATCAGTTGTCTTTTTGGCTGCGATCGCCCCTAGTTTAGATCTTAACCCGTTTCAACAATGCCTGATTTCTGAGCAATGGACACCCCAATTATCAGGATCAATTAATTCTAACTACCAAGACTTTCCAGGATTAACATTTACTCAAAATAACGCAACATTGCTCCTAACGCAGCAAGAGTATCAAAAGTGTTTACAATTCGCTCATGGGGGAATTGCTATGGCCGGAACGGCTACTGAACAATTGGTTGGCCTTGGTAAACCCGTTATCACCATTGTTGGAGAGGGGCCACAGTTTACCAAAACCTTTGCTATCAACCAAACTTACCTGTTAGGTTGTTCGGTCACCTTAGTTGATAATCCTCGACAGGTTGGAGAGGTTCTTCTTTCTTTGATCAATAATCCCCAAAAACTAGAACAGATCTCTAAAAATGGCAGAAAACGACTTGGCCCGCCAGGGGCAGCCCCAAAAATTGCCGAGTGTTTAGTCAATCAGTGTTTTAATGATTAGGATCGTTATTAAGTAACTCAGCGATCGCCTGCTGTCTCGTATGATTATCAGTGGGAAGAGTCTGACGGGCATCAGTAATCAACCAATCAAGGGCTGCTGCTTGGACATCAATAGCTGCCCCTGTTTTATCGACACAGTATCGTCCAAAGACTAATTTATCCACAAGACGAACCCCCGGTCCCAAACGAGAGTACTCAAAAATCACACTGTTATCAACGGTTGCATTACTACAAATCCAACAATTTGGGCCAATCATACTAGGGCCAATAATTGTTGCTCCATCTTCGATATGGGTCATACCACCAATGTAAACTGGCCCTTGGATGTTAACTTTATCCCAATTCACGGCAACATTAAGTCCGGTATAAATACCCGGTTTCACTTCAATGCCTGGAATTTGTACATTTTGAATTTCTCGTGACAAAACTCCGCGAATGGCGTGCCAATAATCAGGAACCTTGCCAATATCCACCCATTCAAAGTCCATATTAACCGCATAGAAAGGCGCACCTTTGTTGACTAATGTGGGAAATAATTCACCACCAATATCATATTTTTGATTGGAAGGAATATAGTCAATAATTTCAGGTTCAAATATATAAATCCCTGTATTAATGTTGGTACTTAAAGCTTCTTCAACGGAAGGTTTTTCTTGGAATGCCTGGATGCGTCCTTCTTGATCACTAACAACCACACCGTAGCTAGAAACAACTTCTTTGGGAACTGACTTGGTAACAATAGTCGCGATCGCGCCTTTTTGTTTATGCCATTTAACAGCAGCCGTTAAGTCTAAATCAATCAGAGCATCGCCGCATAACACAATAAATGTATCATCAAAAAAAGGATTAAAGTCTTGAATACGTCTTAATCCTCCTGCTGATCCCAATGCTTCCCCAACTAAATCGCCGTCAACGATTTTTCCTTCAAAGGAATAGGCAATTTGTACGCCAAAACGTTGTCCATCGCGGAAATAACCTTCAAGTTCTTCTGCTAAATGACTTACATTTACCATAATTTGGTCAAAGCCATGTTTCCTGAGAAGTTCTAGTAAAAACTCCATTACAGGCTTTTGAAGAATTGGGATTAGGGGTTTGGGGATCGTGTGAGTAATGGGACGGACACGAGTTCCTTTTCCAGCGGCCAGAATCATGGCTTTCATGAATACTTTTTCCTCAATCTTTGCCACAAATGTTTATAATGACAATGCTTAGTTTATCACTTAGTCTTTTGAAATCTCGATTAAAATTTCAAAAAATCGGCTAAAGGACTTGAATTTTTAGGTCTTGATAAAATTCTTCCTGGGATAATTCTACTTTTGATTGGGATGATAAGAGTAACAAAGCCCAAAAAATCCCGACTCGATCTTGTTTATTCTCCTTCTCATGAAGTGGCTTAACTTGATGCCATTGTGTCAATAACTCCTCAAGCTCAAAGATGGGTAAAGTTTGGCTGAACCCAGAGAATTTTTCTAGGAAGAATACTTCTAATTGTGCTGCTAATTCGGTTAAATTTTCTTGATGAGCTAATTGTGTGACGATTTCCGTTGCTTCTCGCTGGGACTGAGTACGAGGTGTGTGACGACGGCGGCGGGGAGTCGTTGTTTCTAATTCTTCGGCAATTTCTTCAATGTGAGTAATCAATTCTTGCAGCGTAACTCTTCGTTGACGGGGGGGTGGCGCAGCACTGCGACGGCGAAGATGTTTTTCCCAATTAGCAATCCGAAAATGTTTTTGGTCTTCGTCAGTTATTTCATCCAAGTCAGGTAGTAATTCTTCTTGCGGTTCATCCCTCTCTAGTCGTTCTAAGGTATCGGCTTTAAAACGGACTAACATTGAAGCCCAGAGAAATGCTTGACCGGATTTGGGTAAATGTGCTTGTTCATAAATATTATCTTCATTTTGGGTAACGCCTAATTCGGTTAAAAAATGATCAATGACATCAATGACTTGAACATCCCAGGGATCAATTGCTCCCTGTTGGGCGAGGGTAAGCAACTTTGTAATTGCGTCTGATGCTGAAGAATTAATCATCTGAGTCAATTTATAAGGAATTTTCTGGACAAAATTAATCTTTTATTTATTGATAGTTAAATCCTGAAACCATTTTATTCATTCAAGGGTTGGATTTTCGTCTAAAATTGGTCTGCTTGATAGGTATAGAATTGCTGAAATACCCCAATGGTTTCAAATTGATAGCTAGGCACTGGGGATGGCAAAAATAGTTCTGTTTCATAGATACTAAAGAGCAAATAATTCTGACGAATTGTTTTTTTGGCAATGACTTCTTCGATGTGAGGTTTGCCTGTATCTACGAGGGTTTTACAGTGGCTTCTGAGAAAGCCGCCGAGTCCGCCAGGTGCTTGAGTACAGACTTCTTGTTTTAAATAGATGATCAGGGCTTCTGTGGCATAACTTTCGTAGTCACGTTTTCCAGGATTTGTCATCATCAGACAAGTTCCTGCTCCTACTAAAGCTATTCCTCCCACAACTTTCATCAGTTGTAATGCTTCCATCTTCTTCAGCCACGACAATAAATTTAAGCTTGCTTCAGATGATAACCGACTATCCGTTTAATGCTTCACTTTGTCACTATCAAACCTTAACAACTGGTCTATCTACTTAATCTAATGACAATCCTTTAGAGGCTAACCACTCTTTATTATAGATGCGGGACTGATAGCGAACCCCACTATCGCACAAGATTGTTACAATCCTATGACCTGGCCCCATTTCTTTGGCTAAGGCGATCGCTGCCCCGACGTTAATGCCCACTGATCCGCCCATAAACAGTCCTTCTTGGTACAGTAATTGATAAATCACTCTGAGGGCTTCGTGATCGTCAATTTGAATAGCATCGTCAATGGGAACGCCTTCCATATTGGCAGTGATGCGGCTGTTGCCAATTCCTTCTGTAATAGAACTGCCTTCGGGTTTGATTTCTCCGGTTTTGACATAGCTAAATAAACCGCTACCCATCGGATCGGCCACAATACACTTAATTTTAGGATTTTTTTCTTTGAAGAATAACGCACCGCCCGCGTAGGTTCCTCCGGTTCCTGTTGCTGATACCCAAGCGTCAATTTTCCCGTCGGTTTGCTGCCAAATTTCGGGCCCTGTTGTTTCATAATGGGCTTGTCGGTTGGCTAAATTATCAAATTGGTTGGCCCAAATAGCATTGTCTAGTTCTTGGGCTAGTTTTCCTGACACTTTGACGTAGTTGTTGGGATCTTTGTAGGGGACTGCTGGAACAGTACGTACTTCTGCCCCTAGGGTTCTCAGCAGGTCAATTTTTTCTTGAGATTGGGTGTCTGGAATCACAATTAGGCACTTATAGCCTTTGGCATTACAAATATGGACTAAACCGATGCCTGTATTCCCGGCTGTCCCTTCAACAACAGTTCCTCCTGGTTTTAAAAGTCCTTTGGCTTCTGCATCTTGAATAATATATAAAGCAGCCCTATCTTTGACCGATCCACCAGGGTTGAGAAATTCTGCTTTCCCTAGTATCTCGCATCCTGTCTCTTGGCTAAGATGATTGAGTCGAATGAGGGGAGTATTACCAACTGTGCCAACGAAACCATCTTTAATATCCATAATATTCTACTAATTAGACAATTTTCCTCTTGTTCTAGGAAACCAGTAACCATTCAGCTTGTTAGACAAGATTTTAAGTATTTTTTGTCACCTGATTTTTAAATAGTTGAGTAAGCTGTGTTGTCAGATTGATCCTTTTTATCTTATCAGGCGATCGCCCTATCGTCATGATTAATTTGACTAGGTAAATCTCAAATCTTCTATCAGTACAAACAGCGAGTCGTTTAATTTATTTAGCAATATTTTTCAATCATTATTTTAAATAGCTACTTCTGATTTTTGTTTGGGATATTGTTTCAAAGCTTCTTTCAAATATTGTCCTGTATAAGACTTAGCATTCTTAGCCACTTCTTCGGGAGTTCCAAACGTAACAATATCTCCCCCTTTATCCCCTCCTTCTGGCCCTAAATCTATTATCCAATCTGAACAACGAATCACATCTAAATTATGTTCAATCACTAAAATAGAATTTCCTTTATCTACTAATCTTTGTAATACATTCAGGAGATGATGAACGTCATAAAAGGAGAGTCCAGTAGTCGGTTCGTCAATCAAATATAAAGTCTTTCCGGTTGCTCTACGGGACAATTCTGAGGCTAATTTTACTCGTTGTGCTTCTCCTCCCGATAAAGTCGGGGCAGACTGTCCTAATTTAATATAGCCTAGTCCAACATCCACTAAAGTTTGTAAGCGATTAACTGCTTTCGGGATATTTTCAAAGACACCTAATGCCTCTTCTACTGTCATATTTAAAACATCGGCAATAGAATGACCTTTATATTTAACTTGTAGGGTTTCTCGGTTATATCTTGCCCCTTTACAAACTTCACATTGAACATAGACATCTGGTAAGAAGTTCATCTCAATAACATTGACCCCTTGTCCCCCACAATTTTCACATCTTCCCCCTTTTACATTGAAAGAAAATCGTCCCGGTTTATAACCTCTCGCTTTTGCTTCTACCGTTTGAGAAAAAAGCTCTCGAATGCCATCAAAAATCCCTGTATATGTAGCAGGATTTGAACGAGGTGTTCTGCCAATGGGAGACTGATCAATAATAATAACTTTGTCAATAGCGTTCAGTCCTGTCATCTCATCGAGATACTTAGGAAAGGGAGCTTTTCGAGTTAGATGATGTTGCAGAGCAGGATATAATAATTCGTTAACTAAGGTCGATTTTCCCGACCCAGACACTCCTGTAATAGAGACTAACTTTCCTAAAGGAATATCAACACTAATATTTTTTAAATTATTAGCATGACAATTTTTTAATCCTAGCGCAACTCCATTTCCTATTCGACGTTTAGCTGGAGTTTTTATCACTTTTTTACCTGATAAATAATCAGCCGTTAATGATTTTTTTTCTTTTAGTAAAGTTTTAAAATCTCCTTGGCAAACAATTTTCCCTCCATGAATTCCCGCTAACGGGCCGATATCAACGAGATGATCGGCAGTCCGAATTGTTTCCTCATCATGCTCAACGACAATTAATGTATTGCCTAAATCTCTAAGTTTTTTTAATGTCTTTAAGAGTCGTCCATTATCCCGTTGATGTAATCCAATACTGGGTTCATCTAATACATATAAAACACCAGTTAATCCAGAGCCAATTTGGGTTGCTAGACGGATTCTTTGCGCTTCTCCCCCTGATAGAGTTGCTGTTCCTCTATTTAAGGTCAAATAATCCAAGCCGACATCTAAGAGAAATTGTAAGCGGTTTTTGATTTCTTTTAGAGCCAATTCTCCAATCAATTTTTGTCTGGTGGTTAATTGTAATTGCTCAATTTTATGCAAACATTTATCAATCGAAACACTGGTTAACTCATCAATACTACATTGTCCTAAGCGGACAGATAAGGCTTCTGGTTTTAGGCGTTTTCCTTGGCAAACTTCACAAGTTTGGTTGACAACATATTTCTCCATTTTTTGTTTAATGATTTCTGAGCTAGCTTCTTGATAATTACGCTCTAAAATTGCTAGAATTCCTGTAAACTGACGATAATATCCTTGATTATGATTAGAGCGAGAATCCTGCTCAAACCAGATAGGTTCATCACTGCCATATAGTAAAATGTCTTGTTGTTCTTGACTTAACTTATTCCAAGCAGTTTGAATTTCAAAGCCATAAGATTGTCCAACACTATAAAGTAAAGATAAATAATAAGAGTTGTCTTTTTCTGACCAAGGCGCAACGGCAGCATACAAAGGAACAGTGGGATCAGGAATTACTAATTCAGGAGAAAATTGCCGCAAACTTCCTAATCCATGACAGTGAGGACAAGCACCATAAGGAGAATTAAAAGAAAATAAACGAGGCGATAATTCTTCAATAACAGCCCCATGTTCGGGACAAGCAAAATTTTCAGAAAACATAATTTCTGAGGATTTGTTGTTCTCTGAATATTCATTATTTTCTGATGATTTACTGCCGTTTTCTGAAACA
>JBCDDV010000032.1:0-10987 GCA_039180145.1 Cyanobacteria bacterium P01_G01_bin.49
ACCATTACTATGAGCCAATCCACTAAACCAATTGTTGTCGCACCTTCTATCCTCTCGGCTGACTTTAGCCGTTTAGGGGAAGAAATTCAAGCTGTAGATAAAGCGGGTGCTGACTGGATTCACGTAGATGTCATGGACGGCCGTTTTGTTCCCAACATTACAATCGGCCCTTTAATCGTGAGTGCTATTCGTCCTTACACCAAAAAACCTTTAGACGTTCATCTGATGATCGTCGAACCCGAAAAATATGTTGCTGACTTCGCTAAAGCAGGTGCAGATATTATCTCTGTTCACGCAGAGCATAACGCATCTCCTCACTTACATCGTACTCTTGACCAAATTAGAGAATTAGGTAAAAAAGCAGGAGTGGTTCTCAATCCCTCTACTCCCCTAGACTTAATTGAATACGTTCTAGAACTCTGCGATTTAGTCTTAATTATGAGTGTTAACCCCGGTTTTGGGGGTCAAAGCTTTATTCCTGAAATCGTCCCCAAAATCCGCAAATTACGTCAAATGTGTGACGATAAAGGACTTGATCCTTGGATTGAAGTAGATGGTGGTCTAAAGCCTAATAATACTTGGCAGGTCTTAGAAGCTGGTGCTAATGCCATCGTCGCTGGCTCAGCCGTGTTTAAAGCACCTGATTATGCAGAAGCTATTGAAGGCGTTCGTAGCAGCAAACGTTCTCAACCTGAGTTGGCAACCGTTTAAGCTTCAGAAATTTGTTTAGTTTTTTTGTGGAGAAAGGCGATCACAGCGATCGCCTTTTTTTTGATAACTTTTCAAATAATAAATAGTTGACTGCTGTAGCATTTTATACAAAAATTAGGTTAGATTAGAAATCTCTGACAATTTAAGTTATGAATCCATCTCTTCTTCCTCCCGATGATTTACCCTCCTGGAAATCCACTAATCTCGAACTCTACTGGGAATTCAATGAAGCCATTGGCAGTCTCTTTTATAATGCTTGTGATGAAACCATCCGGCAGCTATTATCAAAGTGTGGCTGGAATATCACCTCTGATTATCAAGGATTGACCCTAGTTTTAATTTGTCCAAAAAATAGTTTAACGTGGCAAGTCTTGAAGTCATTAGAAATATTAAGTGAACAGTTACAACAGCTAGGCAAAAGATCAAAAATTCGTATTTATCCGCCGCCGACAGCAGGAAGTCCTATGGAAGTTTTGCTATGATAAAAGAGCAATTATAAAAAATGATCAGAAATCTCATGGTAAGATTAAATTCCCCATTTCAATTGAGGCTTAACTGCTAATCAACTAAATTAAAAAAAAATATGCCCCGTAAACGCTTAATTATCGAGATGGGAATGGGAATCGATCAACATGGACAAGACCCTACTGTAGCAGCAACAAGAGCCGTCCGCAATGCGATCGCTCACAACGCCTTACCCGGAGTCTGGGAAGTTGCTCAATTAAATCATCCCAATGAGATGATTGTAGAAGTAAAGATAGCAGTTCCTTACCCTGAAAATGTCCGTCAAGATGAAGTTTTAGCAGTGTTACCTTTTGGTAAAAAAAGCATCACCATAGAACCAGGAGGAATGATTGTTGAAGGACGTGCTATTCCTGAATTAAATGATAAAAATGATAATATGATTATTGCTAATGCTGCGGTAACTGTCAGCATAGATACACTATAAACTATTTTATTCGTGACTCATTGGAAGCTTTCAAAATCATCTCATTGGTTAGCCTTAGTCATTGGAAATTCTCGTCTACATTGGGGATACTTTCAGAATAATACATTACAAAATACTTGGGATACAGCACATCTATCTCAGCCTCTAATTGATAAGATAATACCAGCAGACTTTTTACTTCCCCAAATTCCTAATTGTTTACCTTTATACATTGCTTCTGTTGTTCCTTCTCAAAGCAAATTATGGCAAACTTATCCCAAAGGCAAAATCATTAATTTAGATGAAATTCCTCTTAAAAGTCTCTATTCAACTTTGGGAATTGATCGCGCTTTAGCAATATTAGGTGCAGGAGAAATATACAATTTCCCTTGTTTAGTGATAGACGCAGGAACCGCATTAACGATAACAGGTGTTGATCGCGATCGCACTTTAGTCGGTGGTGCTATCCTACCAGGATTAATGTTGCAATTTCAATCACTATCGGTGAGAACTGCTGCTTTACCTTATCTTAATTTACCGAATCGCTTACCAAATCGTTGGGTTAGTAACACCGATGAAGCCATTACTAGCGGCATTTTATATACAATTATAGGAGGAATTACAACCTTTATCGATGATTGGTTAAAGACTTATCCCCAAAGTAAAATTATTCTAACGGGAGGAGACTCTCAAACATTATTTAGTTATTTTCAACAACAAAATTATAGGACTTCTGAAAACCTTAAGCTAAATAAAAATATAATTTTTTGGGGTATATTTTTTTACATTCAGCATAATATTACTAAAGTTTAAAGTACGAATCAGGTTCAGGACAAATGAAATTCAAGGATTGATTGGTTATAGGATGAAGAAAAGAAAGCTGATAAGCATGAAGATAATAACCACAATCTCCAGGAACCACTAATTTGTTGATATCATTCACTTTGGGAATTCCCCCAATAGTATATAGAGGATCACCTAATAAGGGATAACCCATAGCAGCTAAATGAATTCTAATTTGGTGAGGACGACCTGTTAGAATAGTAACCTCTAAAAAAGTATTTTGATTGGTACGTTCTAAAACACGACATTCACTATAAGCAAACTTTCCATGAGGGGTTGCAGCATAAATATAACCTAAACCAGGATAGGGAATTTTGCCAATAGAATGATTGATAATAAATTTGTCAGGTAAGTCACATTTTCCGACCAGGGTTCGATAAACTTTGTGAATATGGCGATCGCGCATTTGTTGAGTCAAATTAGAACAAGCAACCCGTGATCGTCCAATCATCATTAAACCTGATGTTCCCCTTCCTAAGCGATGAATCGGCGCAATTTGATCTCTAGGATAACGTTTTGTTAGTTGCCATAGCAAAGTGTGTTCTAAAAATCCTCCCCCTGGCAAGACAGGAAGTCCCGAAGGTTTATTAATAATTAAGAGATGCTCATCTTCAAATAAAATTTCAAAAAATAAAGGAACATCTGGTTCTTTCCAAGGAGGACGATTATAAGACAAATATTGCCCTACTTTTAAACAAGTTTCAGGCGTTACTGTTTGATTATTCAGTAAAATCTGCCCTGATAAAATACGATCTAACCATTCGTGATAAGTCGAATGATGATATCGCCTTACATAGTATTCAATTACTGTTAATCCAGCATCTTTAGAATGTATTTGATCTTGATAAACCCATCCTTGATTCATTAAATTTCTACTCTTACGAGATGACAACAATCTAAAATCAAAAAATCTACCCAAAGGGATATAAAATAAACTGGCATTAACAGATAGTACATGATACAATACAAAAAGAAATTAAAATAGAAATTGCTGTTAGATAGGAGCAAAGAATCGATTTGAAACGATCTAGAAGAAGAAATAGACCTGTTCCCTTTGAACAATCAAACCAATATCGAGTTAATAATAAAATTAGAGCCAAAGAAGTTAGAGTCGTCAATCAAGAAGGTGAACAACTCGGCATCCAACCCCTACAAGAAGCCATTAGCTTAGCCAAACAAGCAGAATTAGATTTAGTAGAAGTTGCGCCTAATGCTTCTCCTCCTGTATGCAAAATAATCGATTACGGTAAATTCAAGTACCAGTTACAGAAAAAAGAATCCCAAGCGAAGAAAAATAGAACGGAAAATTCAGTTAAAGAATTAAAGCTCAGATATTGCACTGATACCGGAGACTTAAATACAAAATTAAGGCACGCTCGTAAATTCCTTAGTGATGGTTGCAAAGTCAAATTCTCTATGCGATTTAGAGGAAGAGAAAGAGCATTTATGAAGCTTGGTCGGGAAAAATTAGATGGTATTGTTGAAAGATTATCTGACGTAGCCAATTTAGATGGTAATAGCAACTACAATGGTAGTCAACTGTCTATTATGCTAGAACCAAACTAAAACAGTAATTCCAATCTCTACAGGATATTGCAACTGACTGAGTAATTAGCCATTTGTATAAGATTTGGGGTTGATTTAAGTAATACTGACTGCCTAGTGGTGAAGCCAATACTGGGGGTGAAGAAATACTTTTATTACCCCCAAATTTATTGCCAATACGGCAACATATACTTTTTTTAGTATGTTTTATAATTAAGATTCAATTTGTTCTCTCCTATTGAGAGTAGTCTGTTGAATAGAAAATATAAAATTCTTCGTCATGAGCCGTATTTTACCTTTAATAACTGCAAGCTTGTTTTCTACCCTTCTCGCAATTGATTTCGCAAAAGCAACTACCCTCGCTGTATTAGGCAAATCTGGCGATCGCCAAGACGTGATGGCCTCGACTGTGTTGCATGCCCAGAAACCCGAGACTGGCGAGGGGCAAAAAAGAGATTATCCGGCTCCTGAAGACCAGTCCGACACCAATGATTGGTCAGAAGACGGGCCTTGGCGAGTCCAAGTTCCTGGTGATCTCTATTCCCCTAGAGTTGTCACCGCTGTTACTGGCCCAAAATTCGGGGTGCATTCTTCCGATGGTGCAGTGCGCGACCTCGTCAAAGACACTGGCATCGACTTCGTTGGTCTTCCGCAAGTGGAAACCCTCGATGTCTGGACAAACTTCGACGGGAGAACAGTGAAAATGATACTTGCCGAGACCAGGCTTAACGGTCAACCGGGGGTACTATTCCTGCTCATCGGAAATCTAAAAGGCAGCGACGAATACAAACTTTTCGGCATCGAAACTACCCGCGAGACGTTCCAGCAGTGGGGCGGTGTCACACGAATGCTAGTCCTGCGCGACGTCATCGACAGTGTCGAGTCCTTTCCGGCCGATAAGCGACAGGCGATCGCCAAAGCACCGCTTGCCAACCAGGTGGCCGTTTACGAGGCGGCATTAAACGCTTTGTATAAGGAGTTGTCAGCAGGGTTGATCTTGAATCAAGCCCAAACACTCTTGCGGATGCAGGAGTTGAACTACGATCTACTTCTGGGGGATGATATCACCTCTCCCTTTATCGCTGATTGATCGCCGCGCTGATTAAACCATTAATTGACCGAACATTGAGCATTGACGAGCGAGACTCGGCGAAGATGTCTTGGAGGACATTCCCTTGCGCCTTTCAAAGTCGCGGGCTTCCTCCGCAACCTCACCGGGGTCTCTCACCAATCTAAAATCTGCGATCTGTTGACACCACCTGCAAAAGTTTTGAATCGTCCACAACTAAGGAGAATACTGTAGAGTAATTTCAGGATATCTAAGTTATTTACACTGTCTCTAACCAGTCAAAAATCTGTTCTAATTGACCTAAGTTAATTAATCCATACTTCCACAATTGGATTGGTAACTGAGACGGAATAGCCTGAGTGTTGCGTAAAGCGAGATGAACTTGTTCTGCGGGAATTTCTAAGTCGTTTTGCAAAAAAAATACTAGCCTTTCTAGCATAATTCAATGTCTCCTTACAGTTTCATCGGTACGGACAGGAATAACAACGGGGTTAGATTGTTGCTGAGATTTCAGATTTTGAATTGCGACAACAACAGTCGCAAGAATAGAGAGTTCGATAACGATGTTACTCATAATGTAGTCGTGAGCTTTGTGTAAACTTATGTAAACTATTTTAAGCTTTATGTAAACAAAAAACAAGGAACCTTGCAGATTTCTTGTTAATGTGCTGTCTATTTCTGAGTAGTATGATTGAATTAATTCAGAAGTTAAGCAGGAATGTCTACCGTTTCTATCCCAGCCAACTTGAAGGCGTGATGTACAGCTTGTAAAGCTTTGACACCTTGATCTTTAGGAACAACACAACTAATTTTAATTTCTGAGGTGGCAATCATCTTGATATTAATTGTCTCACTGGCCAAGGCTCCGAAAAACCTAGCAGCAACCCCTGGTTGTCCCACCATGCCGGCCCCCACAATACTTACTTTCGCAATATCTTCGTCAACAATGACCTCGTCAAAGCCATCAGATAAACTATTTAAAGCGATGCATGCCCCTTCTGCGTCACCTTGAGCAACGGTAAAAGCAATGTCGCGGGTGGGCATTTCTGCCACAATACGGCAGCGTTGGGATTGAATAATCGTATCGACACTAATATTATGATCAGCCAAAATTCCAAAAATATTAGCCGCCATCCCTGGACGGTCTTTGACACGACGAATCGCAATTTGGGCTTGCTTCGTATCTAAGGCAACTCCTCTAACAGGGGGAGACATTGCCACAGTTTTTGGCGCGAGAGGAACAGGGGATAAATCCACTTCAAAAGCGTTACAAAGAGCTTTTATCGCGCGATCGCCATCTTTTTGAGCAATGACACAACTTACCTTCACTTCTGAGGTAGCAATCATTTCAATATTAATGTTAGCCTCTGCTAAGGTTTTAAACATTTTCGCTGCAATACCAGGTCGGCCAATCATCCCTGCACCAGCGATCGCAATTTTAGCCACCCCTTTCTCAACCATCACCTCAGCTTCTTGGCTATTAGTCGGGTAACTGCGCAAAGCTGGGGCGATCGCTTCGGCTACAGCTTCTGCTTTGGTTAAGACGTTTTTAACCACAGTGAAAGCAATATCATTACTGTTGCCTTCATGAATTGATTGAATAATTAAATCGACATCTACCTGTTGATGAGCAATTTCCCCGAAGAGGCGAGCAGCGATCCCAGGGCGATCAGGAACCCGCAACAAAGCAACTTTAGACTGATCTTTATCAAATTCTACCCCATCTACTGCCTTAGCGATTTCCAACCCTTCTAAGGATCTTGTTTTAGGAATGGGAGAAACAACCAGGGTTCCTGGCTGATCACTCCAACTTGAGCGCACTATCAGAGGAACGCCGTAATTACGGGCAATTTCCACCGCTCTCGGATGTAAAACTTTGGCCCCTAAACTGGCTAATTCTAACATTTCATCGCAGGTAATTTCCGCCATTAATTGAGCATCTGGAACAAGACGAGGATCTGTGGTCAGAATACCAGGGACATCGGTATAAATTTCGCAACAACTGGCTTTTAGAGCGGCAGCTAGAGCTACAGCGGAGGTATCAGATCCCCCGCGACCTAGGGTAGTAATTTCCAAATTATCCAAACAACTAATGCCCTGAAATCCTGCGACAACCACCACCTCTGCACGAGTGAGATGGCGTTGAATACGATCAGGTTTAATGGAGAGAATGCGGGCCCGACTGTGTTCTGCTTCTGTAACAATCCCCACTTGGGCCCCTGTTAGAGAGATGGCCGCCTGTCCTAATTGTTGCAGAGCCATAGTCATCAGGGCAATCGTCACCTGTTCTCCGGTAGATAGTAACATATCCATCTCTCGTCGGGAAGGATTAGACGTAATTTCTTTGGCCAAATTGACTAAAGTATCAGTGGTTTTGCCCATGGCAGAGACAACCACCACCACAGTGTTACCATTTTGGGCAGTATGATGAATACGTCGAGCCACGGTTTGAATCCGTTCAACCGAACCGACAGAGGTTCCCCCGTACTTTTGGACAATTAAAGCCATAGTTGAATTAGAAGCAGAGATATCAACCATCTAACTTAGCAAAATTACTCAGAATTGAAGAGTTATCTGTTACATTTCTCTATAAGACTTATTGCCAGGGAAAAGGAAAACGACGCGGTAAGGTCTCAATTTGCTGAAACCGCTAAAATATTAATGAACCAATGAATTTTTATAGTGACTGTGTTTGCCTATCCTTCAACTGAATTATGTGGAAAACTCAACAACTCGATAGCCCCCAACAACAAATTCAGCAGCTAAACGAATCCTTAACTCAAGCGACCTTAAGGGAAAAAGCAACGCGATCGCAGCAACTTTTAACAGTACGTCCCCTAGAGAGTTTAATCCTGGCTATTCAAAGTATGGGGGAAAACTTAGACCAATTGCCCCAGCAACTTTTACCCACAGTCCAGGCAAGCTTAAGAGCAGCCATGGAAGAAGCGCGTGAAAAAAATTGTTTTATTGGTCACAAGAGCAAAGTATCCTCTGTGGCAGTGAGTCCAGATGGGAAATATATTATCAGTGGTAGTTGGGATGGGACTTTAATACTCTGGAATCATAAAGGTAAAGCAATGGCCCCGCCTTTCCGAGGTCATCAACGAGAAGTTACCGCAGTTAGTTTCAGTCATGACGGGAAATATATTGTTAGTGGCAGTCGAGACTGTACCATCAGAATTTGGGATCATCAGGGAAACGCCGTTACTGAAATTTTAGAAGGTCATGAAGCAGAAGTTACTGCCATTGCTTGTAGTCCCCAAGGAAATTACATTGTCAGTGGGAGTAGCGATCGCACGCTAAGATTATGGAATTGGCAAGGAAAAGCGCTCGTCCCACCTTTTGAAGGTCATGAAGCAGAAATTACCAGTATTTCAATTAGTCCTGATGGGAAAACTCTCGTTACCAGCAGTTGGGACAAAACCTTAAGACTGTGGAATCTCAAAGGAAAAGAAATTATTCCCCCCATTCGGGCCCATCAAGAACGCATCGATGCAGTTGCCTTTGACCCCGATGGGCAATATCTAGTCAGTGGCAGTTGGGATAAAACCCTAAAACTCTGGAACCTCAAAGGAGAAGCTCTCAATTTTCTCCCTATCGATGGTCATGAAGACTACGTTCTCTGCGTTGCAGTTAGTCCCGATGGACAAATGATCGCTAGTGGTAGTAGTGATCACACGATCCGTCTCTGGAACCGTCAAGGAAAACAAATCTGTTCCCCGTTGATCGGTCATCAAAGTGCCGTTCGTTCCTTAGCTTTTAGTCCTGATAGCCAAACTTTAGTTAGTGGTAGCAGTGACCAAACAGTTCGTGTATGGGATATTCAAGGAGAAACCCTGATTCAAGCAACAGAGGGAAATTATCAAGCAGTTTGGTCAGTGGCTATCAGTCCCGATGGTCAAACCCTAGTGAGTGGTGGAGTCAATGGATTAATTCGCTTATGGAATATTCAAGGAAAACCCCTCAGTGATCCCATAAAAGCTCATGATGGTGATGTTACCTGTGTGGCTTTTAGTCCTCAAGGAGATGGGTTTATCACAGGAAGTTGGGATGAAACGATACGATTGTGGAACCGACGAGGAGAGCCAGTCAGTGACCCAATCGAGACCCATAGTGGCGATGTTACCTGCCTTGTTTATAGTCCCAGGGGTGACTACATAGCCAGTGGGGGAAGGGATGGGGTCGTCAGAATGTGGAACCCCCAGGGGCAATTGTACCATCACTGTTTTATTGGGGAAGAAGTAACATCTGCGGTATTTACACCAGATGGAAAAACCTTAATCAGTAGCGATAAGTTAGGAAATATTTGGCAATGGAAAAAACAACGTCAATGGAAAGGTCGGGTTTTATCGACTCATCAAGGCAGAGTTAACACCCTTGCTATTAGTCCTGATGGCAAAATTTTAGTCAGTGGCGGCGCAAACGGAACTCTCTGTTTTTGGACGCTACAAGGACAACCTTTGGGTTCTCCTGTTGTTAGCCATGGTAGTTATATTAATGCTGTTGCTTTTAGTCCTGATGGTCAATTATTAGTGAGTGGGGGAGGGGATGGAAATCAACGTTTTTGGACGGTTGCCAGGGAACCCTTAACTTATCCTCAGCCTAACCGAACAGGAGAAGTTAACTGTATCGTGATTAGTCCTGATGGGAAACAAATAATTAGCGGCTATTTAGACGGAACAATTCGTATCTCGACAGGGGGTTCCTGGAAAACTTGGTTAAAAATTTGCTGCGATCGCTTACGGCATCATCCTAGTTTACGAAATCCTCAAACTGACATCGAAAAACAAGCAGCCTCAACTTGTCAGCAAATTTTAGAAAAACCTCATCTGTTTACTCAAAAACCAAGACACGCAAAGATCCATCAAAAACTAGCCATTCGTCAACCTCGCTCCTCATCAGGGTTGGAAGTGCCATCTTTAATATTAGGATTTTTGGCTGCTTTTCTGTTGTTGGGGGTAACAGGTATCACCTTACAATCCCCCTATATTTCAGGACTATGTAAGATATTAAATAATTGTGTCAAAGATAAAGAATTTGAGGTTGCTTATCAACAAGCTTACCAAGAAGGAAAAGAAGCATTATTAGCCGTAGACAATGCTAATAACCTCGAACAACTACAACAGTCACGCGATCGCCTGGTTACAGTGATTAGTCAATTAAGCCAAATTCCGAACGATGCCGCCATTTATCCCCAGTCACAAGTCGCATTAATCCGTTTTCAGCAACAATTAGCGAAACTCGATCAAAAATTCGCCCAAGAAAAACAGGCAAGAGAACAATTCGCTCAAGGGGCAAAACTTGCCGTAGAAGCGGCCCAACTGATGCAAAATGCGAATACAGTTCAAGAATATGAACTAGCCAAACAACGATGGGAACAAGTACAACAACAACTCAACAAAATTTCCCCTCATGTTTCTGTTACGCCTCAAGTGCAAAACCAACTCAAATCAACGAGTACAGCCCTTAACAACTTGAATCAAAAAATTAATCAATTAAATGCTAGATTAGCCCAGAAACAGAAAGCACAACAACAATTCAATCTAGCCATAAATCTCATCAAAGAAGCAACTCGACAAACCGAAAACGCCCAAACGATTGTTCAGTATCGTGCTGCTCAACAAACATGGGAGCAAGCACAAGAACAATTGAGAAATATAGTGGGGGATGTGAATTTAACACAACAAGTTGAAACCCAGCTATTACAAAGCAATGTAAAAATACAGGCAATTCAAGCAAAAATTCAACAATTAAATACCAACGATCAACCTTCTCCACCAACAACAGAAACCCCAATTCCTGAAAACCCCAATCTTCCCCAAACTCCCTCAGAAGATGAGCAAACCATCGCCGATGAGCAAACGACAGAAGATGAGCAAACGACAGAAGAT
>JBCDDV010000033.1:0-10800 GCA_039180145.1 Cyanobacteria bacterium P01_G01_bin.49
CCTTTTAGTCCCATTCGCATTGGAGTGATCGGGGTGGGGAATATGGGGCAACATCATACCCGTATTCTAAGTTTGCTCAAAGATGTCGAATTTATTGGCATTTCTGATGTCAATGTTGAAAGAGGAATTGACATTGCAAGTAAGTATCGAGTGCGCTTTTTTGAGCATTATCTCGATCTTTTGCCTCACGTAGACGCTGTGTGTATTGCTGTTCCTACTCGTTTACATCATTCTGTTGGCATGGACTGTTTACGGGCTGGAGTTCATACCTTGATCGAGAAACCCATTGCTGCTAGTATCGCCGAAGCTGAGTCCTTAGTTAATGCTGCTGCTACCTCTAATGGTATTTTGCAAGTGGGTCATATTGAACGCTTCAACCCTGCTTTCCAAGAATTGAGTAAAGTTCTGAAAACCGAAGAAGTTTTGGCTCTAGAAGCACATCGCATGAGTCCCTATTCCCAGAGAGCAAGTGATGTTTCTGTGGTTCTCGACTTAATGATCCATGATATCGATTTACTGTTGGAATTGGTCGGATCTCCCGTTATCAAATTAACCGCTAGTGGCAGTCGTGCTTCTGACTCTGGTTACTTAGATTATGTAACTGCGACTCTAGGATTTGCCAACGGTTTGGTTGCAACACTGACTGCGAGCAAAGTCACTCATCGCAAAATTCGCCGTTTAGCTGCTCACTGTAAAAATTGTTTAACAGAAGCAGATTTTCTCAACAACGATATTTTAATTCATCGACAAACCACCGCTAACTACAGTACCGATTATGGGCAGGTACTGTATCGTCAAGATGGACTGATTGAAAAGGTTCACACGACTAAAATAGAACCCCTTCATGCTGAATTAGAACATTTCGTTCACTGTGTGCGAGGAGGAGATCAGCCTTCTGTGGGAGGAGAACAAGCACTCAAAGCGTTACGTTTAGCTAGTTTAATCGAACAAATGGCCCTTGATGGTCAGGTTTGGCAACAATCTGATCGTAGCTACGAATATCTTAATCCCTCACAGGTCAGTGTTTGATGACAAAGGATCTTAGATTGCAGATTGAGATTAGATTTATGATCCTAAATTTATTGATAAAGATAAGAGAGTTAATGGATATTACAGATAATCTGGCTAAATCTCTTTAATTTGAGAATTGGTTGTTTATAGTGGGATTTTTGAGAAAAAGTTCTTAACTTCTTACTTAACTTCCTAAACTTCGGTTGTATCTTCTGGTCTTTAGTCCCATGATCAAAATGGTTAGGGAACAACAGTGAACAGTTAGTATCAATGTCCTTAACTTAACAGATTGAAGCTGAGCTAATCACATAGCAAAGCTTGAGAGGATAATCAATATTTCCTCACTTTCTCATTAAGTTTTTAGACAGTGCTAACTGTTTTTTCTTTTTTCTATATTAATTTTCATCTAAATCCGGCCACAAAAGGCGCAGAGCCATTAGTGCAAAACCAATTGCTGCAACGCCCTTCAAAATTTTGGTTGGCAAAAATTGAGCCACAGTTCCGCCAGCAATTACGCCTAAAAAGCTCGCTAAAATTAAAGCAACAATTGAACCAAAAAAGACAGCACGGGGAGATTTGGCACTTCCTCCCAAGGCGATCGCAGCTAATTGACTTTTATCGCCAATCTCTGCTAAAAATACCGTAATAAAACTCAGTCCAAATAGCTGCCAATCCATCTTGTTTCTTAATTTATTAATATTAGTAATATTAGTCAACTTATCACGTCACCAATTAGCAATCCTGTAATTATTAGTAATAATAGTGCTACTGCTAAATCTACAGTTTTTGGTGGTAGACGGCGAGCGATCCAGTAACCAACTAAAACCCCCAGTAAACTTGTCGCAATTAAAGCAGTTGCTGCTCCGGCGAAGACGATCCAAGGAGACTGAGATTCAGCAGTAATTAACAAGGTTGCTAATTGGGTTTTATCACCCATTTCCGCTAAAAAGATAGTAATGAAAGTTGAACTAAAAACTGTCCAAAAACTCCAGGATTGAGATTTAACCGATGATTTTTCTTCAGAAGACGATAAGCGTTGCTCATTTTCAGTTTCGGTAGGTTTAGCTGCAGTCATTTCATTGAACATTTATCATTTATCATTTGTTTGGAAGTAGGCGTGAAAAAAATTTACCGACTCTTTTCAGTTGTATCAGAGATTTGACTAGACTTCCAAATTGATTTACAGAGGCCTACGAACTGCTCGATTGTACTGTTCCATTTCCTCACTGCGTTCTCCGTAAACTCCTTCAATTTGCTGGCGACAACATTTAATAGCAAAGTGATTAAATTTTGATGTTTCAATATCATACATTTGCTCAAAAATATCAGGTTGTACACGGCAAAAGCGGGGACGCTGCTCATAAATTTGGCATTTTCGGGTCTGATGATCAAAATTAATACACCACCCGTCTTCTCCAACTAGACTTAAATATTGACTTAATTCTTCTTTGGTCAGATACTTTTCTAGGTCAGGGCGATCGCTTGGATCAAGCTGACAACAAGCCCCGCAGCCTTTTACGCATTGCCATTTTTCTCTCTTGATCATCCCATTCAATTCCTCTTCTGTAACAAAACTTTATATATTTTTGTATCGTTACTGAAAAACAAATAAGCCTTCCCAGGTATTATAGACTATGGTTTTTTAGCATTACTGCCCCTAAATATTATTCATTTGGTAAATTCAGGAGAACATATGGAGTTATTAGCTGCCCTAAATCTAGAGCCGATCTTTCAATTAACCTTTGTCGCATTAATTGTCATTGCCGGCCCTATTGTCATTGCTTTGTTGGCGTTTCGAGGTGGTGATTTATAAAAGGACACAGAATCAACTTTTTTGTCCGTTATTGATACCTTTCTAATTTTAGGAAGGTATTTTCTATTTTCAGCCTGAGTTCGGTGTTTGGTGTTCGGAGTGAGGAGTTCTTGATGTCAGATAATCTGGGAGGGAACCTCCCAGTTCTGACATCGCTTTTTCAATGAGAAAATGGGGGTTTGAGACTCCCTTGTGGTTGTGAGTTGTCCATAAATTCCCTTACGTCGAACTCAGGTATTTTCAGGTGATAAATCCCGTCAATTCCTCAGTTTGCCATTCTAAAGTATCTCCAATTTCCGAACCGTTATGATAAGCTGCGAGTAAGATTTCGCTAGTTTTGCCCCAACTAATCACCCCAGTATGATCGAGGGCGATCGCGCCTAAATCTCGTTGATGTTTGTGGGATTCTTCCATGGATTTTTCCATAGCATCAGTTAAGGGTAATCCATCACCAACACGAATCACAATCCGTGCAGCCAAGCATTCGCTCATAATATCTTCTCCTACCCCCGTACAACTGACCCCTGCATCGGCAGTCGCATAGTTACCGGCTGGCATAGCTGAATCACTCACTCTCCCTATTCTTTCTAAACCCTTGCCTCCGGTGGAAGTTCCTGCGGCGATCTTTCCTTGGCTATCTAAAGCAACAACGCCGATTGTGCCTCGTCGCCCTTCAGAAGGTTCTGTATTGGCAAACAAACGCCCCATTTTGCGCTGAAAATCATCTTTCCACTCTGTAATCCATTCTTGGGCCCGAAACTCAATTAAGGGGTCATAAATAGGGATTTGTAGTTCTCTCGCTAATTCTGCTGCCCCCATATCAGAGAGAATGCGATCGCTTTCGGTTTGTAGATATTTTGCCAGATCGATGGGATTTTTGACACGGGAAATATTAATCACACCGCTGAAAGTTTGGGTCATTCCTTCCATCAAAGACGCGCTCATGCGAATTTGTCCATCTGATTGTAAAACAGAACCTGTTCCCGCGTTGAAACTGGGATCATTTTCTAGGAGTTGACACCCTCTAACGACTGCATCAACCGCACTTCCCCCATTGTTTAGTAATTGATAAACGTCAGTGACGATATTATGTAGAGATGGGCGGACTTTTTGCAAACCGCCTTTATCATCTAGGGAACTCGCCCCTCCGTGAATAATTAGTTTGGGTTGTCGAGTGGTCATCAATATTTATCCTTTATCGGTGTGTTTGAGAACGTCTTCTACGACAACGTTCGGAGCAATATTTTACATCATCCCAACATTTTGCCCACTTTTTCCGCCATGTGAAGGAAAGGCCACATACCGGACAGACTTTACTAGGCAGATCAGATTTTGATTGTTGACGGGCCATTTTTGAGATTGGAGAGTAGGGAGACGGGGACAAGGAGATAGGTATATACCATGAACAATTAACAATTAACTCCTATCATAGAATAAAGATACTTGTTACCAATTCACCTTAATGTTAACGACGACTTCTACTAATTTATCCACTATTTTATCCGGGTTTCGGGCTTTGTCTGATCCCACTCGCCTACAAATTTTAGACTTATTGCAAACTCAAGAATTATGTGTTTGTGAACTTTGTGAAAAGTTGGAGATTAGTCAGTCGAAACTATCTTTTCATCTGAGAAATCTTAGGGATGCTGAATTAGTGCGATCGCGTCAGGAGGGTCGCTGGATTTATTATCGTTTAAATTTATCTCAACTTATTGCCTTAGAAAAATATTTATCTGAATATAGAAGATTCAGCCAAATTTTACCTGCAAAATCTTGCGAAGAACAAGACGAAATTAACCTTTAAAAAAGAAAAAAATGGTATAAATTTCAGGTTTCTCCACAATAAACCCAACGTAATCTACTGAGCGATATCGGGTTGGCTATTTGATACAAACCTTCTATTAAGCGGACTCAGGGGTTGGGATAGAAGAAGGATGTAATAACAACTCCGAAGTTGAGCGTTGTTCTACCATTTCTTTGGTGATCAGGCAATTCTGCACGTCTTTGCGAGAAGGCAACTCATACATGACATCTAACATTAATTCTTCAACAATACCCCGCAAAGCTCTAGCCCCTGTCTTTCGTCGATAAGCTTCTTGCGCGATCGCCTGCACTGCTTCTTGATTAAACTCTAGCTGCACATTGTCCATCTTGAGTAACTTCTGATATTGTTTCACTAACGCATTGCGTGGTTTGGTCAGAATGGCGATCAGAGTTTCTTCGTCAAGGGGGTTGAGAGATGCCATAACAGGAATCCTACCCACAAATTCGGGAATCATGCCAAATTTTACTAAATCGTCTGGTTCAACTCCTTGTAACAAATCTGCTGTCCGTTTTTCTTTAGATTGACCTTCTCCTGGACGAACAAATCCCATTGACTTTTTTCCCATCCGTTGCTCAATTACGCGATCTAATCCCACAAAGGCTCCACCACAAATAAATAAAATGTTACTTGTATCAATTTGAATGCAGTCTTGATAAGGGTGTTTCCGTCCGCCTTGGGGGGGAACATTAGCCACGGTACCTTCTAACATTTTCAAGAGAGCTTGCTGTACGCCTTCTCCAGAAACATCACGAGTAATAGAGGGATTTTCGCTTTTACGAGCAATTTTATCAATTTCATCAATGTAAATAATTCCCCGTTGAGCTTCTTCTACGTCTAGGTCAGCCACTTGTAGAAGCCTAAGCAATATATTTTCGACATCTTCACCCACGTAGCCAGCTTCTGTTAAAGTCGTGGCATCGGCTACTGCAAAAGGCACTTCTAAAATTTGTGCCAAGGTTTGAGCAAGAAGCGTTTTCCCTGAACCGGTAGGCCCCATCAACAGAATATTAGATTTTTGCAGTTCTATGACATCATCACCTTTGGTTTCTTTTTCTTTGGTGTTTTGAGTCAAACTGAGACGTTTGTAGTGATTGTAAACGGCTACAGATAGAACTTTTTTAGCTTCGTCTTGACCGATGACGTATTCATCTAGATAGTCTTTAATTTCTTTCGGTTTGGGAATTTGATTAAAGGAGAGGTGTTCTCGATTGGCACGGCGCTTAGGACGGCTCTCATCGGAACGAGGGGGGGCCGCCGACATTGGGCCGGCAGCTTCCATCAATTCTTCGTCTAAAATTTCATTGCAAAGCTCGACGCATTCATCGCAGATGTAGACTCCCGGACCAGCGATCAATTTTCGCACTTGTTCCTGGGATTTGCCGCAAAATGAACATTTTAGGTGGGAGTCGTATTTAGACATAAGCTGTTAGTTTAGTTAAGTGAGGTAACAGGAACGGTTGGATCAGACAACTCTTGTCGAGAAATTACTTTGTCGATTAGACCGTAGTCTTTTGCCTCTTGTGCTGACATAAAAAAGTCACGTTCGGTATCAGCCGCGATCGTGTCGAAAGGTTGGCCAGTGTGTTCAGCCAGCATTTCATTAAGCCGCCGCTTGATATAAATAATTTCTTTGGCTTGAATTTCAATTTCCACCGCCTGCCCTTGGGCTCCTCCTAAAGGTTGGTGAATCATGATACGAGAACTGGGTAGAGCCATGCGCTTCCCTTGAGTTCCCCCAGACAGGAGGAATGCTCCCATACTGGCTGCTAGCCCAAAACAAATGGTGACTACATCAGGACGAATTTGCTGCATTGTATCGTAAATAGCTAATCCAGCGTAGACTGAACCTCCTGGAGAGTTGATGTAAATTTGGATATCTTTTTCAGGGTCTTCAGCATCTAAATACAACAACTGAGCGACGATGGAGTCAGCCACTTGATCGTCTACGGGAGTTCCTAAAAAAACAATGCGCTCTCTTAATAGTCGAGAATAAATATCAAAGGCTCTTTCTCCCACACCAGACTGCTCTACGACCATAGGAACTATATTCTCGGTCAGAGCATTAATTTCTGAGGGACGGTGACTTAGGATCGAATAATCTAACGAGCGCGATTGAATCATGGCCTTTTATAATTGGGTCAAAGGTTAAGTATTCTTAGAGATACGTTTTTTTATTCAACGTTTTCAAATTCGGTTGCTTATGCTCTTGTTGATAGTAAGCAATTATCAGTTTAACTTAGATCCCAGTTTTATACCAAATCTTGTTCATCTTAACATGGAATATAGAGAGCAAGGACCAAGGAGGCAGTAGTTGATTACAACAAGGTTTGCTCTTTTTAGCCAGGCTTAACCTTAAGGTTTAGTGCTATGGATATGACAACCGGATTTGGGATAACGTCTCGAAGGCCAAAAAATTGCTTGGCAAGGGGTCTAGAAAAAGCTAATTAGTTAGTCATCTTGCCTAAATTAAAGCTAACTGCTCCAGTTTAGGTATCTGTGTTACCAGTCTCTACTTCTGCATCAGTTTCATCTGTGGTTGCTTCTAATGCTTCTTGCTCAGCTTTTAAAGTTCCTTCGGGAACTAATTCAATTGTCACCTGTTCTCGCAACCAATTAAGGGTTGTTTCGCTCAGGAGTTCTTCTTCTACGACTTGCCTTAATTTGTCAGGATCTACGTCTTGTTCTGATAATTGTTCTTTAATTTCTGCGCTTCTTTGTTCGATGGCAGTTTCTTCGATAGTAATGGCTTCAACCTTAGCGATTTCTTGGATAATTAGGGTTTGTTTCAGTCTTTGTAACGCTTCTGGACGGGAATTATCTCGTAGTTTTGGTAAATTTTCTTGAGTAAATAACTGACGCAAATCCATACCCATTTGTTCGATTTGCATAGCGGTTTGGGTAAGCACTCGTGTTACTTCTTCTTGTACTAAAGTATCGGGAAGTTCTGCAGTGCAAACCTCGGTTAATTCAGCAATAATGGCATCATTGATGCTTTTTTCCGTCGCTTTTTCGGCAGACTCGGTAAACTGTTTTTCTAAGGACTCCCGTAACTCAGCGATGGTTTCAGATTCGCTGACTTCTTCTGCAAAGTCGTCGTCTAGTTCAGGTAATTCTTTAGCCTTAAGTTCTTTGAGAGTAATACTAAAAATTACAGGTTTGCTAGCTAAGTCTTCTCTAGGGTAGTCTTCGGGAAAGGTTAGAGAGAGATCTTGGCTTTCGTCAGGTTTCATGCCGACGATACCTTCTACCATTCCTTCAATGAAGCGTCCTTCTTCGAGATCAACACGGAAATTAGTCCCTTCTACGCCAGGGATAGGTTCTCCTGTTTCTTCCCCTGCTTCGGGGATTGATTGTCCTTGATAATCTACAATAGCCACATCTCCCATCTGGGCCGCACGATCTTCAACAGGAACCAAAGTAGCTTGCTGTTCTTGACGCTCTTTTAGCCAGTCTTCTACTTGTTTGGGATCATAAACGGTTTCTTCTGCCTTGACACTGATATTTTTGTAGTTTCCTAGCTCAATCGTGGGAGGAACGTCAACAGCCGCCGAAAAAGTGAGGGGTTTGCCTGGGGTGAACTGGCTGATTAGCTCTTCAAAATTGGAGCGTAAAGTATAATTTCCGATGGATTCAATCGATTCTTGTTCAACCGCTTCTTTGAGACTTGTTTGTACCAATTCCTCTAGAGTTGCTGCTTTGAGGTAACGGCTTCCTAAACGCTGGATCAGAATGGGACGGGGAACTTTTCCTTTGCGAAACCCAGGAATGTTGGCAGTACGGGCCAAATTATTGACCATTTTTTCGTAGGCTTTTTTGGAGGTTTCAGCCGGAATTTCGATTTCTAAGCCAATTTGACTATCGGGTAGTTTTTCCTGGGTGACTTTCATAGATATTATGATTTCGGACAATTTATCATCGTGCCATAGATATCAATCTAAGGCAACCTCTCTATCTCAATAAAAATAAAATTGTTTGCAAAACTCCCACTGAAAATCCTAAGATACCGCCTAAATTCACAATGGCTTGTAATTCACTTTTAACAATTCCCTGAACTGCCATTTCTAGATTTTGAGGGGACGTGGCATTTACGCGATCAATAATTAGTTGGTCGATAGATAAAATAGGAATTGCCTGGGCGACAATTTTTTCTAAATCTTCTTCTAAATACTTTTCTAAAATTAACGCGAGTTCTTCACTGATAGTCTCTAAAGATGTGGTTAAAGCGGCTGAATTTTGTAAACGGTTAACGATCAAAAGAGATAATTTATCCCAATCAACAGTTTCTCCGAAATCTTCAATGAACTGCCCACCACTTTCTTGAAGATAATTTTGTACGGTCTCACGGGTGGTTTTTCGTAACTGTCTAACAGTAGATACCGGTAACTTTTGTAAAGAAAGGTTTTGTAACCATTCTCGTAAACGACTACGAATTTCTAGAGATAATAATAATTCTTTCAGTCGTGTATTAGCGGTTTCTTTTTCTTCCAAGCAAAAACTACGTAACCGAACTAAAGTGTTACGAACACCAAATAAATTAGCCACGACCCAATAGGTTCCACTGGTTTTTTCTCGAACTCCTTCGTCAATAACTTGAATATTTCTTTCTGTTAGAAAATCAATTAAGGTTTGTCGTAAAATATCAGGCGGAATAATCCCTTCAAGTAACCAATTAACAAACTGTTTAGCTTGAGAATCACTCAAACGAAAATCCAAAATGATTTTATCAAAAATTTGGTTAATTTGGTCTTCTAAAAAATCTTGACGACGGGCTAATGCTTTTAAGAGCCTGGGTAAAGATTCATTAAAAAGATCTTCTAAAATGTTGGCCAATATTTTGGCTGTTTTTTGTTTTTTGTCTTCTTTAATTTGTTTAAAAGTAAGGGTTAATAACCATAAAATAGCTGTTTGTACTCGTTCCGTTTTTAGTAACCGTCGTGCTAATTTTTGTAATTCTTCTGGGGTTAATAATGACCCCATAATTGTATCAGAAACTTTTTTGGCTAAACGATCTTGAATACGACGAATTAAACCCGGAGTAAAAGGCAAACGACGCTTACCAATATAAATTGCTTTGTAAGGACGAAACAACATATTGATGGCGATATCATTGGTAAAATAACCAATAATTGCCCCGGCGATCGGCGGAATAATAATAGTAGAAATTAGTGATAAATTTAAGGAAGAAATATCCAAAAAAGCCATAATCAAACGTCAACAAGTTGACCTGTTTTTAAGTTTTTGAGGGCCATAACTAGACAAACGGGCCTTATCTTATTATTAACAATCTTTAGTCCCAACTAAAACCCCCATCATTCCACCGGAAATAGGATAATGAACAACATGACTAAATCCTGCTTGATATGCTAGTTGAATTTGTTCTTTTCTTTGGGGAAATCTCGCCAAACTGGGCATAATATAGGCATATTCATCCGTTAATCCGAACCATTGAGCAGTCGGAACTACTAGGGTATCTAGGTACATTTGTTGAAAGTTGCGCTTCCAAGGTTCAACAGGACGATGAAAGTCTAAAATAGCAACTTTGGCACCAGATTTGAGAACACGGCATAGTTCTTGGAGACAATGGGGAATATCGGTGACATTGCGTAGTCCATAACCCATTGTGGCACAGTCAAAGGTGTTGTCATCGAAGGGCAAATCTAAAGCATCTCCCTCTAACCATTCTAAAGGGAGAGTAGGATAATCATGAGAAGCCCGTTGAGCAGCGATCGCCAATTGTTTTTGGGAAAAATCTAAGCCCACAGCTTTTCCAGTTTTTCCAACTTTACGGGCTAATAATTCAGTTAAATCACCGCTTCCGCAGCAAACATCTAAAGCAAAATCCCCTGATTCTACTTCACTCCAGTTTACGGCCATTTGCTTCCAAATACGATGTTGTCCTAAACTCAACCAGTGATTAAGTTGGTCATAAACCGGAGCAATGCTATCAAAAATGGCCTGAATTTCTATTGAGGAATGCCAAGTCTTATTAGTCATTAGTCATGGATTGTAAAATCAAAATCAATCAATTACTATTATCTAATAATTTGCGGTCAGTTTAATATTTTTTGGCTTTTTGTCGGGAAAAATTCCTAATCAGGACAGTAGAGAAAAAGTTTTTTAAACTTTCTTATTATTAGTTGATTTTTTAATC